>SKZC01000495.1 GCA_007127575.1 Gemmatimonadota bacterium | reverse complement strand
GGAACAGGTCCCCGGCAATGGCGTCCATGAGACCCAGGACGTCCAGGGAGAGGGCCGGAAGGATTCCCAGGGCCGTGATGGCCAGGCCCAGCCCCGCAGCCGCCTTCATCCGGGGCACCCGGAATTCATCGATGATGGAGGAGGTCACCACCTCCAGGAGAGAGAGCGCGGAGGTGAGGGCTCCCACCGTCAAGGCCACGAAGAAAAGGATCCCCACCACTCGCCCCACCCCTCCCATGGCCTCGAAGGCGCCAGGGAGAGAGATGAAGAGGGCCCCCACCGCGCTCTCCCCCACCTGCTCCTGGAGCCCCAGCGCGGCGATGACGGGGAAGACCACCAACCCGGCGATGAACGCCACCAGAAAATCGGAGAGTGAGACGGATACGGCCTCTTGATTCAGATCCGAATCCCGGGAGAGGTAGGAGGCGAAGGTGAGCATGGCCCCCATCCCCAGGCTAAGGGAGAAAAACGCCTGTCCCGCCGCACCGGTGATCACCGCCGGATCCATGAGGTCGGCCAGCGAAGGCTGAAGGTAAAAGGCGTACCCCTCCCGGGCTCCGGGAAGGGTGGCGGCCCACACCGCCAGACCCAGGAGGATGAGAAAAAGGACGGGCATGAGGATGAGGGCCGCCTTTTCGATGCCCCGCTGCACCCCCTTCATGACAATGGCGATGGTGACCGCCATGAAGAGAAGGTGGAACGCGATGGCCCCTCCTCCGCTGGAGACCGATTCGAAGTAGGCGCCGGGGTCGCCGGCGAAGCCGCCCAGGATGCCGTCCACCGAGTAGCGGACCGTCCACCCCGCGATGACGGAGTAGTAGGCCAGGACGAGAAAGCCGGTGACGACGTAGAGGAGCCCCAGGGGAACCCAGGCAGAGCCGGCTACCTGCCGGATGGCTCCCACGGGGGAGAGGTGGGTCCGTCGCCCCACGGAGAACTCCGCCAGCATCAACGGAACCCCGATGAGGGCGATGAGGAAGATGTAGAGAACGAGAAACGCGGCCCCCCCTCCCTCCGAAGCCACGTAGGAGAAGCGCCACATATTCCCCAGCCCCACCGCGCTTCCCACGGCGGCCAGGACGAACCCGAGACGGGTGCCCCAGATCTCCCGTCCCCCTGAACCGCCCTCCTGGCCGACCCCACCGGTACCGTGCGCCACGCTCCGTCCTCCGCTGTCTGGGTTCCCGTTCCCGGCCCACCCCCGTTGGCTGCAAAAGAGACCGAGGTAGCGGCCGGGCGTCAAGCGAGCGGCCCGAGACGGCGGAAGTCGGCGACGGAGGGGGGATGGGAGACCGCTGCCGCGCACATTCCGGCGAGCCGGGGGTATGGTGCGTCCGGTGTCTTGGTTCGTCGGCAGCGCCTATTCTGTCCCTCTTACCACAGGACGCCATGATCGGAGACCTGCTCCAGCGCCCCCTCGAGAAACGGCCCTCCTCCCTCACCTTCCAGGGCCGGGTCCTCTTCCTGGTGGACGATGCCGAGCTCATGCGCGAACAGCTCTATGAGCGCCGGGACCTGGAGTGGAACGAGGAGCTTCGAGGATCGCTTCGGCATCAGATCTCCACTGACGAGATCACCCCCGCCTACATCTGTTACTTCTACGACGAGACCTTGGGGGAATTCCCCTACCTGGGCCTCCGGGCCCGGGACCCCACGACGGGGGAGGAGGCGGCCCCCGTGAAACGGGGAAGCGTGAAGGAGGGCGGCTTCGTCTGCTCGGTAGCGGGACGCCGCCGCGGTAAGGGCTCCAGCCGAGAGCAGAGCCCCTACGCCGAGCTCATGGCCGGGATCCAGGTGGTGGTGGCCGAAAGCATCGAGCGGATTTACCGGGAAAACTGCCAGAACCTGGGAATCCTCACCACCACGGACTTCGGAATCATCCAGCGAATCCGCCGGGGAGAGGAGATCCCCCTCTCGGAGTTCACCCGGGGGCAGGACGCCATTACCCGGGAGATCGTGGAGTACGGAGGGCTTTTCGAGTTCAACGTGGCCCGATTGCAGGGAAAGGTGCGCCCCCTCCTCCCGGCCTCCCTCCCCGAGTCCGGCGAGGAGGGCGCCGCCGCACCTGTGGAACGGAGGCCCATGACGCTTGCGGAGAAGATCTTCGCCGAGCACTGGGTGGTGGACGCCTCCCGGGGACGGGTGGGGGTGCCCTGGGTGGAGCCGGGGGAAGCCGGCTTTTTCCGCACGGACATTCGGTTCTCCCACGAGTACGTGACGCCCATGGCCGCCATCTTCTTCGAACAGAAGGTGGGGGCCGACGAGAGGGTTGTGGACCCGGACAGCGTGCTTTTCTTCCGGGATCACCTCACCTTTCTGCACAAGGTCATGAGCCAGGAACGCATCGAAGAGGGGTTGCTGGCGGTGGCCAACGAGCTGGAGGCGAAGCAGCGAGAGTTTGCCGAGCGTCAGGGGATTCGGCTCTACGGAGAACAGATGGGCCACCGGATGGGCTCGGAGGCCATCTGTCACTCCAAGATCCTGGAAGAGTACGCCGATCCCGGAATGCTCATCATCGGATCCGACTCGCACACCCCACACGCCGGGGCCATCGGGTGTGTGGCCTTCGGGGTGGGCACCACCGCCATCTTCAACTCCTGGATCACCAAGGACGTCCGGGCCCGGATCCCCAGGACCTTCAAGGTGGAGATTTCGGGCACCCCGCCGGCCAACGTCACCGCCAAGGACTACATGCTGGAGATCCTGCGTCACCCATACGTCCGGGAGGGGCGCGCCATCGGTCAGGTGGTGGAATACAGCGGACCGGCGGTGGAGGCGCTGTCGGTGGATGAACGAGCCACCATGACGAACATGGCCGCCGAGGTGGGAGCGTTCACCGGGATCGTGGCCGCCGACGGGCGCACCGTGGAGTACCTGGTGGAGGAGCGGGGGATGGATCGGACCCAGGCGCAGGAGCTGTGCCGGGGAATGCGTTCCGATCCCGACGCCGACTACGTGAAGGTGATCCAGGTGGACGCTTCCCGGGTTCGGCCCATGGCGGCCCGTCCCGGGGACCCGGGGAACGGGGTCCCCGTCCACGAGTTGGAAGAGGAAGCCATCGTCATCGACATCGCCTATGCAGGCTCCTGCACGGCGGGGAAGAAGGAGGACATGGACATGTATGCCGCCGTCCTCCGGGAAGCCTGGGAAGAGAGCGGAAACGGTGTCCATCCCGATGTCCGCTGCTACATCCAGTGTGGCTCCATCGAGGTGCGTGAATATTGC
>SKZC01000391.1 GCA_007127575.1 Gemmatimonadota bacterium | reverse complement strand
TGACTCGGGATGCCCGGTGGCCGGCCACCCCACGTACCGGGTGCCCACCGGTCCATGGCCCGCACACATCGGCCTGCAGGAGGTGCGCCTTTGAGCCCTCCCGACCGACTGGAGACTCCTGACCGGCAAGGAGCGTTACCGGACCCTTCGAACCGGGGAGAGATCGGCCCTGGCCCTCCGAGTTTGTGGTGCGGAGCGATGGGCGGGCTTGCCCTCTACTCGTCGGAGCCACCGGCCAAGGTCCTCCTCCGAGCCGGCAAGCCCTTGGCTCTGCTCGTTTACCTGGCGCTGGCCCCGGATCGACGGGCCCGCCGTCAGCATGTAGCAGAGCTCTTGTGGCATGGAAGACCAATGAGCAAGTCGCTCCACTGTCTCCGGCAGGCGCTCTACCGCCTCCGCCGGGGAGTGGGCGGACGGTCGCCGGTACGAAGCGTAGGAGAGGACCTTCAGGCGGATTCCCGCGTTAGGTTGGCGTGCCTGGAAGGAGAGGCGGCCGCGGCTTCAGGGGACCTGTCCCGGGCCTACGAGCTTCTGCGAGGCGACTTCCTGGGGGACTTCTCCGTTCCCGGCTCCGTGGAGTTCGAAAGCTGGGTTGAGTCCCAGCGCCTGCGATTCCGTGCTACCTGGGCACAGGCCGCCGAGGTGCTCGCCGAGCGTCGGTTGGCCGCAGGCGACGTCACCGGCGCCCTCGAGGTGGCGGAGGCGTTGGTGGCCCGGTACCCGCTGGATGCGGCACCGATGCGGTTGGTCATGGCCGCACTCGCCGCGGCGGGGCGGCACGGTGTGGCTCTGGCGAGGTTCAGGGCCCACCAGCAATTGCTTCTCGATGAGCTGGACGACGAGCCGGAACCCGCACTGCGGGAGTACGCCCGGGAGCTCGAGTCGTGTGGGGGAGAGTCGCGGGTGGCCCGGGACGTGGCCGGTCCCTTGGTGGGGAGAGGTCGCGAATGGGCGATTCTGGAGGAGGCCTGGCGCACCGCTCGGGAGTGGGAGGGCTCGGCCATCGTCATGGAGGGGCCGCCGGGTTCCGGCCGGTCTCGGCTGCTTTCCGAATTCGGGGAGAGGGTGCGGTCGACGGGTGCCGCGGTGCTGTCCGCCCAATGCTCCGAGATCGAGGCCTCGGTACCGTACGCAGCCATAGGGGAGGCGCTCCAGGGGATCACGAACCGCCAGGAGTTGCGATCCTTGGACGAGCCCTCGCCATCGGAGACCGCCGGGCTCCTCCCCGATCTTCGGGCGTCGATCCGGGATCTTTCGGAGCCCGGCCGAACCCAGGCGCCCCGCGCCTGTCGACTGCGCTTGCATGAGGCGCTGGCACAGTGTTGTCGTGCGGTGGCGGAGCAGTCGGGACTACTCCTCACCCTGGACGACCTCCAATGGGCCGATCGACGGAGCCTGGAGGCGTTGTACGCCCTCTGTCGGAGGCTTCGCGGTACACGCTGCTTGGCGGTGGTCTCCTACCAACCCACGGAGTTGAGGCCACCCGTTCATCGGTTCGTGCGCTCCCTCATCGCGGCAGGCCTCGTCCGGCCACTCTCCCTGCGCCCTCTGAGCAAGGACGACGTGAAGAAACTCTTTGCGCACGACGGCGAATCCGAAGCGAGCCCCGAGCGGGGGAACATCGCCGGAGATCTGCACCGTTTCACCGGAGGGAGTCGGCTCCTCCTCTCCCGAGTTCTGGAGTCTCTCCGGGAAGGCGACATCGTGACCCCGTCGAACGGGCGGTGGCACCTGCAGTCCCACGTCGGGCCGGCAGAGGCGGGCGCCGCTATCCGGGGCGCGGTCTCGAGCATGGTCGATGCGCTAGAGGACAGCGCCCGGACGTGTCTGGAAGGCCTGGCGGCTTCAGACGGTCCGGTGGAGGCCTCGGGCCTGGCTCGGTTCCTTGGGGTCTCGGAGGTCGAGCTTCGCGTGGCGCTAGACGGGTTGGAGAAGGCTCATCTGGTTCGCCGTGTGGGTCTGGAGTCCTACCAGATGGCGTCGGGGGAACTTCGCCGCCTCGTGACCCCAGGATCGCCGGGGTCTCGAAGGGAGGCGTGCGAGACGCGAGTGTGACGGCCGGATCGTATGGTGCCCCACCTGCGTTCCGACCGAGTACCGGGTGCAGAGCCGGGGAGTCCGGTACGGACTTCCCGACCTCCTGGAGTCGGACGCTCGGTTCACCAACCCCAAGCCCGGGAGGGAAGAATGAGACGGGGAATTCTCGCTTGTACCATCACCGCCCTATTCGTGTCCGCGTGCGGGGAGGCGCCCACTCAGCCGGAGGCATTGGATCCCGGCGATCTGATGCCCTTGATGCAGACGACCTCGTCCAACGGCGTCCTTGACCAGTTGCCTCCGTTCACCCAGGAGGAGTTGGACGACAATTGGATCGATGACCGCTCCACGCCGTCGGGTGGGGTTGAGTCCGTCTCCGCCTTTGGGCGTGACGATGTCGCCAGGATCGGAATCGACAGTGATGATCCGACGGCCGATGCGGGAGACGGGTTCTTCTGGAGGACCGAAGGGATTCGAAGGTTCGGCGACTTTGGTACGGCGATCCACGTCGACCTCTATCTCGATCCGGATTGGGAGGATCAGGCGGTCCGCGCCGGCTTCTGGGTGGCCGGCTACACGGAGGATGACGTGCGTTCCGACGGATGGGGGATCTTCGAGTTCACCACCGCCGACTCCGAGGTTATAGGCTCAGGTCCCGATCAGGCGGAGATCAGCCGGAATGAGCGCTGGCGTGCGTGGGTCTCCGGCATAGGATGGACGGACCTGAATGTGGACATCGACTACGGAGAGTGGGCGTCCATCGAGATCATTCTGGACGAGACGGAACAGGCGTACGAGTTCTTCCTGGACGGGGAGCCGGTGTTCCGTGCCGAGATTCCGGTCGATGACTTCGCGACGATCGACGAGAGCACGCACATCGGTGAAGTCTTCCTCAACCACTACAACTATGGCCACGAGGTGCTCGACCCCGACGCCGAAGCGGCAGGCTTCACCCTGGTCAGCTACGATGCCCACTGGCACAACGGGGACATCCCCGAGCCTCTGGCGCGTGACGACTGCATGGGCGGCGGCTGGGAAGCCGCTGGGTTCCGAAACCAGGGCCAGTGCATCCGGTTCGTGAACACCGGAAAGGACAGCCGGTAGCCCGTCGAGCGGAGGCTCTTCGCCCCGGCGGGGGACTTCTCGTCCCCCGCCGGGTCCGACTAAGCCCTACATAACCGCTAGGTAACCGCCTCTCGAGATCTTGTGTTCAGCCGGCAGGAACCGGTCCTGCTCGGTCCGACGGCAGGCTGAATCATTCTCGAGGAGGTGCCCGATGAGGCCGTCCTTAGTGCAGCCCACCGGGTGGATTTTCGCTCTCTCTCTCGTCATCGGAAGTTGGCTCTGGCCGTCCGAGACGTGGGGGCTGCAGCACGAGGCCCGGGGGCGGCAGGTGGGCGTGGGCTCGTCCGACTACATGGGGGAGTTTTCGGTGGGTGTGGCTCGACGCTTCGCCGGGTCGGGCAGGTAGGTCACCATGGCGCCTAGGCGTGGGGTGAACGTCGGCCTGGACCGGCCGGACGTGGTCACGGAGCCGTCTCTGGCTCCGAACCTCGCCCGGATCGCCAAGAGGCTGGACGGGGTACTAGGAACTATTCTCTCCGTGCGGATCGAGCTGTCGCCGGCCCCCTCATCGGATCTGGGACGATAGGTTCGCCTGCCGGGGCCGGGGTGGCGGTCGACCCCCTCTCCTTTATCCCCCCTCGGCTCATGCCCCCTGACCCCAGGCCGAGTCCACAGACGCCGGCGGCCATCTCTCGGTTGGTGGGTCGCCAGCGTGAGGTGGACGAGCTGGTTCGCCTTCTGAGGCAGAACCGTCTCCTCACTCTCACCGGAGCGGGGGGAAGCGGGAAGACCCGTCTCGCCCTCGAAGTCATGGGCCGGCTCCACGCCGAGGAGGGGGGGCGCACCTGGATCGACCTTGCGCCCCTGGACGAGCCGGTGCTTCTGCCCCACCGGATCATCCGGGCCCTGGGAGGTAGGGAGGAGGTTCCATCGGGGAACCCTGAAGCGATCCTTCCCTTTCTGGACTCCGGGCCCTGCCTTCTCGTCCTGGACAACTGTGAACACCTGGTGGACGCGTGCGCCGAGCTGGTGGAGGTATGTCTCCGGGCTCGCCCCGAACTCAAGGTCCTCGCCACGAGCCGGGAGCCACTCGGGCTTTCCGGAGAGGCTGTTTGGCTCGTGCCTCCCCTGGAGCTCCCTGAGCCCAGCATGGCCCTCGCCGAGGCTCGGGCGTGCGAGGCGATCCACCTGTTCGAGGATCGGGCGCGGGATGCCTCTTCGGACTTCCGAATCGCGGAAGAAAATGTATCCGCCGTGGCGGAGATCTGCCGTCGTCTGGACGGTCTTCCGCTGGCCATCGAGCTGGCCGCCGCTCGAGTGAAGGTGCTCTCCGTAGAGCAGATTCGGGACCGCCTCGACGATCTCCTCCGGTTCCCGAGCGCTGATGGGCGACGGACCGTGCCTCGCCACCGGACCCTCAAGGCCGCTGTGGACTGGAGCCACGATCTCCTGCCCGAACCGGCACGCGTCCTCTTTCGCCGACTCAGCGTATTCCGGGGCGGCTTCGGGTTGGACGGCGCTGCGGCGGTGGATCAACTGAGCCCCGATAGCGATCCCCTGGAGACCCTGGAGCATGTGGGCCGCCTGGTGGATCGTTCCCTGGTGAGGGTGCGAGAGGTCCGAGGTGCAGCTCGGTACTCGCTTCTGGAAACGATCCGCCAGTACGCGGATTTGCGCCTGGAAGAGTCCGGGGAAGGGGAAGAGATCCGAGCCCGGCACGCCCGTTTCATGGCTGAGATGGCGGCCCGGTCAGCCCCGCATCTCACCGGGTCCGAGCGTGGCCCCTATGAGGAGGCTCTCCTCGTGGAGCTCGACAACTTCCGAGCGGCCCTCCAATGGAGTAGGGACGGCGCACCTGCGCTCCACGCCCGGTTGGCGGCTGATCTCTCGTGGTTCCGGCACTTCACCGCTGCCCTGGGAGGGGACTCTCCCCCCCCTTCTTCCGCCCAGGCCGGGGAGGGCCCGGTCACGGCGAACGGGCCTCCGGCTTCGTCCATCACATCTCCTCCCCCTGCCCAAAGGCTCCGCGTTCGGACTCTCGGGGCCTTCGAGGTGGAAGGTGAATCGGTGGGGGAGGGGAGCTGGAGCTACGCCCGCCCCCAGGAGCTCCTCGTCTACCTCCTCCTCCATCCGAAGGGAGCCGGCCGGGCCGAGATCGGGGAGGCTATATGGCCGGGCGCCACCCCACCGCAACTCAAGAACTCGTTTCACGTGACGCTCCACCACCTGAGAAGGCGGTTGGGGGACCCCGGTTGGATCGTCCTGGAAAGCGACCGCTACCGGCTTGCCCACGAACGAGGCATCGATTGGGATGCGGAGCGCTTCGAGGGGATGATCCGGGAGGCGATTCGCGGAGAGCGCAACGGAGCGGGCGACCCGACGGCGCTTCGCTCGGCACTGGATCTCTACGGTGGTGACCTTCTGGACGGCGTCGGTTTGGGCCGGTGGATCGAGGAGGCGCGGGATCACTACCGAAGGCTCTTCGTCGACGGTTGGATGGCCCTCGCCCGGGTCCTGGAGGACTCCGGGGCCGGGGGGGAGGCGTTGGACGCTTGGGAGCGGGTGACGACCCTCGAGGAGTTGAACGAGGAGGGCCACCGCGGCATGATGCGCGCCTGGTCCCGCTCCGGCGCTCGGGACCGGGCACTCCGCCACTTCCTCCATTTTTCCACGCTGCTTCAGGAGGCCTTCGGCGCCGAGCCGGAGGAGGAGACCCTGGTGCTCTATCGGTCCCTTCTCACGTCCAACGACCCTTCCGAGTAGTCGCTGAGAGGCCCTCACCCGGCTCGAGCCTCCCCGCACGGCCCATCCTGGTTGACAGGGGGTGAGGACGGTACACCGGGAGTCTCCGATTCCACCGTGTACGGGCCCGGCGAGCACCCCTTCCCGAAAGCATCGACGGTGGTAGCTATCCGATCTCGCGACCTTGGGGATCCTGCCGTTCATGGAGGACCCGCACCACCTGGACCTCCTTCTCGCCACCATATCGGAAGAAGATCACGTGCGGCGGGATCGGAAGGCTCCTAACTCCTTCGCGAATCTCCGGCCGGGCCGTCCCAATCTCACCGGGCGTCTCAGCAAGCAACCGACACTTGGCTTGAATTCGGGTCACGACCTGCGATGCGATGTCGCGACCTGCAGCGGAAGCGATGTGGGCCGCGATCCCGGCGAGATCCCGACGTGCCAACAGCGAGAAGCGAACCCCTCTCAAGCCGCCTCGGACCGAAGGGCCTTCAGGATCTCCTCAAACACCTCATCAGCGGAGGCCCCATCCCCCCTGTCCAGCTCCTCCACACCCGCATCGATGGTTCCCCGCAATGCGTCCAACTTCGCGCTGCGCTCGGCCTCACGGTCCTGGAGAAGTCGAATCGCCGCACGCACCACCTCGCTCGCGGAACGATAACGACCAGCCTCCACGAGTTGCGCGACGAACTCCTCGAGTTCTGGGGTGAGGGACACGTTCATCACAGGGCCCTTTGATTACCGGATACCGACCAACTGCCTCAACTCAACCTGCAGCCTCAACCCCACAATGTCAAAGATTGTTATGCTCTCTTGTCACCTCTCAACCACTCGCTGACAACGGGCGCGTCATTGTGCCGGTTTCCGGCTCCCGGGGCCCCGGAGCCGTGCGCCCTCACTCCAGGAAGGTCACCGCCTCGTCGTCGGGAGCCGGATGCACGTCATCGTGTCGCGTGATCATCCGGACACAACTGTTCCAGCGGATCACCGAGGACTCGTCCCGCTCGGGACGGAGCTCCTGCGCCTTCTCGTAGAAGTCCATGGCTTTCCGGAGGTGCTCGTAGGCCACGGGGCCCGATCCGGTGGTGTGGCGCTCCAACACGGTGGTGGCTCGCCTCTCCCAGATGATCCCCGAATAATAGGCCTTGTGGTATTCGGCCTCGAGACGGGGGATGAGCGCCTGCGCCTCCTTGAGCCTTCCCCCGCCCTCCGCCTTGAACTGATCCGTGATGGCCAGGACCAGCGAGATGAGAGCACCCTGGTGCTCCGGGTCGATGTCCAGGATGTCCAGGCAGATGCTCTCCGCCTGCCAGGGCTCGTTGAGAAGTCGGTAGCGCTCCACCTTCTTCAGGGCGAGGTCCACTCCCTCGGGGGAGAGGCGTTTCAGCTCGAACATGGATGCCTCCTGCAGCCTGTGAACTCGTTCGGGTTCGCCGGACCCGTTGCGTCAAACCACCAGGATGAGGAGGGCGGCGGCCAGAACCGTGAGGACCGCCGCCACCCCATAGGTGACGATGGAAATGAGGGCGTCCAGGTGGTAGAGCTGAAGCCCGTCGTACAGGGTATACCGAAATCGGTGCGCCGCGTGGAAGAACGCGAGAAAAGCCACGAGCAGGAGGCCTGCCCGGGTGAGAGGGTGGCCGGCTAGCGTTGCCCACTCCTCGTATCCCGTCATTCCGAACCAGCCCATGGGTGCCGTGATGGCGGTGACCAGAAAGAGGGCGGGAAGGAGAAGGGCGGTGAGCATCCCGCCTCCGCTGAACAGCCCCCAGAAGAACGGATCGCGTGCGCGGCGCATGGCTACCTCCCCGCCAGTATCCAGAAGATCGCCCCGGAGAGCCCCAGCCAGGCCCCATAATGGGCTCCTACGATGGCCCAGCCCGGGATCTTCCGTCCGGCCACTCGCAGGACCAGGGCCTTGGGCGTCAGGTTCAGCCACGTCACCGTGTGAAAGAGGAGTCCCGCCAGAACCAGGGCGTGGAACGCCAGAAGGGCAGGGTGGCTCAACCACTGGATGAAGGTCTCGTACGCCTCCGGGCCTCGGCTCAGGACCCACATCTTGCCCAGAAGGAAGAGGGTCACGTACATCACCGGCTGGCTCGTGAGCTCCCGGAGAATGAACTTCGTATAGGCCAACTTCCGGAGCCACCAGAAGATGGGCATGCGGCGGCGATACCACCGGGGGTGGTGGCGGGTGTACTCCGGGTTCGAGGCCCGGGGATAACCCGGGTCCGAGATACGGCCGGTGGGAATCCTGGCCTGGGACTTCACGGACTCCTCCCCGGGGTGACGAGGGAGCGGAAAAAGTCCAGGGTTGCGTCCACCTTGTAGCGCTGGATCGCCCCGGCTGGATCCACGTCCTTGGGGCAGACGATGGAACACTCTCCCACGAAGGTGCAGGACCAGACCCCTTCGTGCTCGGCGAGGACCTCGTGTCGCTCCCGGGCCCCTTCGTCCCGGGAGTCCAGGTTGTAGCGCTGAGCCAGGGCGATGGCGGCGGGGCCGATGAACCCGGGTTCCAGCTCGTAGATGGGACAGGCTGCGTAGCAGAGCATGCAGTTGATGCACATGCTATAGCGCTTGTACGCGTCCATCTCCTCCGGGGTCTGGAGGTACTCCCCTTCGGAGGTGGGCTTCTCTTCCTCCCGGATGATCCACGGTTTCACTCGCTGGAGCTTCTCCACGAAGTCTTCCAGGTCGCCTACCAGGTCCCGGATTACAGGGAACCCGTGGAGGGGCTCCACCCGGATCGGCCCGGGGAGGAAGGGCTCCAGATAGGTGGCGCAGGTGAGGACGGGCTCCCCGTTCACCGTCATCCCACAGCTTCCGCAGACGCCCATGCGGCAGGCCCAGCGGTAGGAGAGGGTCCCGTCCTGGTGGTCCTTGATGTGGTTCAGGGCGTCCAGGACCATCCACTCGTCTCGGTACGGGACCTCGAAGGTCTCGTAGACGGGCGCTCCTTCGCCTTCGGGTCGGTATCGAAAGACTTCCAGCTTCACCGTGTCCGGCATTACCGACCTCCCTTGTGGATGTCACATCGTCGGACGCCAGCGCTCCATCACTCCATTCCCACCCCGCCGCATCCCTGGAAGCCCTTATGCGCGCTACTTCCCATAAACCCGCTCCGCCGGCTCCCAGCGGGTGATGGTCACCGGGAGGAGCTCCACTTCGGGTTCCCCTTCGGAGGAGCGTCGCACCAGAGAGTGAGCCAGGAACCGGTCGTCATCCCGCTCCGGGAAGTCCCTTCTCTGGTGAGAGCCCCGGGACTCTTCCCGGTTCAGTGCCGAATGGACCACCGCCTCCGCCACGTCCAGGAGATTGCGCACCTCCAGGTAGTGGAGGAGTTCGGTGTTGAAGGTGAGGCTCGTGTCATCGAGGGTTACGCCCGCCATCCGGTCCCGAAGCTCTCGCAGCTTGTCCCGTGCCGTGGTGAGGCCCTCCTCCTCCCGGTAGATCCCTGCGTGGGCCTCCAGGCTGGCCTGCATCTCGTCCCGGATCGTGGCCACCCGTTCTCCCTTTTCGGCGGGCCGGAGGAGGTTGCCGTGGATCTGGCGCTCCAGGTCCAGCGCCTGGGTGAGGGCCGCGTCCGGAGGCCGGTCCGGCGCGTCCTCCGCCTCCTGAACCGCTCGCTTGCCGGCCCGCGCCCCGAAGACGAGGAGTTCGGTGAGCGAGTTGGATCCCAGGCGGTTCGCTCCGTTGATGCTCACGCATGCCACCTCCCCGGCGGCGAAGAGACCAGCCACGGGCGTGGCCCCGTCCAGGTCCGTGTGCACTCCGCCCATCATGTAGTGGACGACCGGACGGACGGGAATCAGCTCACGGACCGGATCGATCTTCTGATACTTCCGGCAGAGTTCCCGCACGAAGGGGAGACGCTCATCGATGAGCTTCTCCCCCAGGTGTCGGATGTCCAGATGAACGACCTCCCCCCACTGGGTGGTCACGGTCCGTCCCTTCTCTTCCTCCCCCACGAACGCCTGGGAGAGGCGGTCCCGGGGTCCCAGCTCCATGGACCGCTTCACGGGGCCGGGCTCCGGGGTGCCCAGGTCGTAGTCTTGGAGGTAGCGGTACCCGCCCTTGTTCACGAGCCATCCGCCCTCGCCCCGGGTCGCCTCCGTGATGAGGATGCCCGTGAAGGGAAGACCCGTAGGGTGATACTGGACGAACTCCATGTCCTTCAGGGGAACCCCCGCCCGGTAGGCGAAGGCCATCCCGTCACCCGTTTTGATGTTCGCGTTCGTGGTGAAGGGGTAGACCCGCCCTCCACCACCCGTGCAGAGCACGACGCTCCGGGCGATCAGAGCCACGATCTTTCCTGAGGCCAGCTCGATGGCCACGGCGCCATGGCAGCGACCCTCGTCCACCAGGAGGTCCACGACGAACCACTCGTCGTGAAAGGAAATGGAGGGAAAGCGAAGGGAGGTCTGGTAGAGGGTATGCAGGAGGTGGAAGCCGGTCTTGTCCGCAGCGTACCAGGTCCGCTCCAGCTTCATCCCTCCGAAGGGACGAGTGGCGATGCGGCCATCGGGGTTGCGGCTCCAGGGGCAGCCCCAGTGCTCCAGGCGGAGCATTTCCTCCGGGGCCTCCTGAACGAAGACTTCGACGGCGTCCTGATCGCAGAGCCAGTCGCCGCCGCTAATGGTATCGTACGCGTGCTCGTCCAGGCTGTCCTCGGGGCGGATGGCCGCAGCGGCCCCGCCCTCCGCGGAAACGGTGTGGCTCCGCATTGGGTAGACCTTCGAGGCCACCCCCACGGTGAGGCGTGGGTCGGCCTCCGCGACGGCGATGGCGGCTCTAAGGCCCGCTCCACCTCCGCCGATGACGAGCACATCGTGGTGCACCGTCTCCATCCGCCCCTCCGGCCGTTTGACGGAAAGGCCCGGCACCCACAACCCCGCTCCCACCCCGCGCCACCCCTCGGGTACCGCACGGCGGAGAAACTAGTCCACCGATGAGCATGACGCCAGTACGATGGCGTCCCCCTGGCCGGTAGGTAGGTTTCTTGCCGCTTCCGCAGGGGGCTTCCTAATCTCCTCGGTCCCGACTGTGTCACCGGGCCCGATGGGTCACGATCGCCCGTCGGCCTCACGAGAAGAGTCCACGTTGAACCCGTAGTGGGAGGTTCTCCATGCGTATCCCTGCACTCATCGCCTCAGCCTTCATCGCCCTGTTACTCTTTCTTCCAGCCGGGGAGGCGGCGGCCCAGAGCACCTACATTCATGCAGGCACCCTCATCGATGGCCGCAGTGAGGAACCCCGCTCCCAGATGACCGTGGTGGTGGAAGAGAACCGCATCGTCTCGGTCCAGGACGGGTTCCAGGCGCCGGGCTCCGGGGACCGCCTCATCGATCTGTCGGAAAGGGTGGTCCTGCCGGGCTTCATCGATATGCACGTCCATTTGGAAGGGGAAACCAGCCCGGATCGGTACATCGAGCGGTTCACCCTGAACCCGGAGGAGCTGGCCTTCCGTTCCACGGTCTTTGCCCGCCGAACCCTGGAGGCGGGCTTCACCACCGTCCGGGATCTCGGGGGAACGGGGGTGAACACCGCGCTTCGCGATGCCGTGAACCAGGGGCTGGTGGTGGGGCCTCGCATCCTGAGCACTCATCACAGCCTGGCGGTGACTGGAGGCCACGGAGATCCCACCAACGGGTTCCGGAGGGACCTGATGGGGGATCCGGGCCCTCAGGTCGGCGTAGTGGATGGAACCTCCGCAGCGCAGGAAGGCGTTCGCCACCAGATCAAGGAAGGAGCGGACTGGATCAAGATCACTGCCACGGGCGGGGTTCTCAGCGTGGCCCGGGAAGGGGAGCGGCCCCAGTTCTCCGAGGAAGAGATCCGGACCATCGTGGAGACCGCCGCCGATTGGGGAATCCGGGTGGCGGCCCACGCGCACGGCGATGAGGGGATGCAGCGGGCGATCCGGGCCGGCGTCACTACCATCGAACATGGGACCCTCATGAGCGACGAGACCATGCAGCTCATGGCAGAGCGAGGGACGTACTACGTGCCCACCATCACTGCGGGACGTGAGGTGGCCGAGCTCGCACAGATCGAGGGCTACTACCCGTCCGTGGTGGTTCCCAAGGCCCTGGAGTTGGGCCCGCAGATCCAGGATACATTCGGTCGGGCGTGGCGCGCCGGGGTGCCCATCGCCTTCGGAACGGACGCCGG
>SKZC01000193.1 GCA_007127575.1 Gemmatimonadota bacterium | reverse complement strand
TCCACCGCCCCTTCCCGGGGGAGCTCCCGGCTCCACCCCTCCTTTCGACTGGATGAGTCCACCAGGATCTCCGCCAGACGCCGGGCCGTCCCTCCCGGATGATCCACCTTGTGCCGATGGTGGGCCTCCATGAGGTGGACGTCCAGTTCGTCGAAGGGATCCAGGATCCGGGCCGCTTCCTTCACCACTCGGAGGAAGAGGTTCACGCCCAGGGAGAAGTTGGGGGCGTGGAGAAGCCCCACCCGGGCCTCCCTCACCGCGGTCTCCACCGCTTCCTGGTCCTCCTCCCAACCGGTGGTGCCCACCACCAGGTTCACACCTGCCGCCGCCGCGGACTCCACGTTTCTCCGAACGGCGCCGGGAATGGAGAAGTCGATGGCCACGTCCGCTTCGGTCAGCGCCTTTCGGCGGGAGGAGCCGTCGTCACCGACTCCGTCCGCGTCCAGCCTGGCCACGACCTGGTGTCCCCGGTCCAGGGCCACTTCCTCCACCGCCTTTCCCATCCGCCCATATCCCAGAAGGGCGATCTTCATTCCGTTCCTCCTCCTTCGATGAGCTCTCTGTGTACGCCTTCCACCACCTTCGCCGCCCCCTCCTCGTCCACCAGGAAGCTGAGGCTCACGTCCGAGGCCTGGGAGATGAGGTTCACAGGACGGTCCCCCAGGGTCCGGAAGATGGCCCCGGTGATCCCGGGCCGGCCCAGCAGCCCGCGGCCCACCACGGTGACGGTAGCCAGCCTCTCCCGAACCGTCACCTCCGCGAACTGTTCCAACTCCTCCCTCACGGCGGTGAGCTCCTCCCGCCGGTCCAGGGTGAAGGCGGTGGAGGTATGAGAAGTGGCCACCAGGTCCACCGGCACGGCGTGTCGGGCCAGGATGTGGAAGACCCGGGCCAGAAAGCCGTGAGCCATGAAAAGGGGGCGGGAGCGAACCGTGATGAGGGTCACGCCTGCCCGGTGGGCCACCGCCGCCACGGCGGGCCCTTCCCTCCGGTCGGACCGAATGAGCGTCCCCTCCGCCTCCGGGTCCAGGGAGCTCCGGATCCGGAGCGCCACCTCCCGGGCAGCCGCGTGCTTGGCCGCGGCGGGATGGATGACCCGGGCACCGAACCAGGCCAGCTCCACCGCCTCTTCGAAGCCCAGCTCGGGGAGTACCCGCGCGGCAGGTACCACCCGGGGATCGGCGGAGTGGATCCCGGCCACATCGGTCCAGATCGTCACCTCCTTCGCTCCCAACGCGGCTCCCACGATGGCGGCGGTGAAGTCGGAGCCACCTCGGCCCAGCGTGGTGGTGCGGCCGTCCTGGGTGGCACCGATGAACCCCTGGATGACGGGAACCTCCCCGCGCTCCAGCATGGGAAGGAGCCGGTCCCGGACGAGACGCACCGTTTCCTCGTCCCGCGGAACGGCCGTCCCCCTCCGGGCCTCCGTTCGGATGAGGGTCCGGGCGTCGGTCTCCCGGCCCGGTACTCCCTGTGCCCGGAGCGCCGCCGCCAGGAGGATCACGGAAAGGTCCTCTCCGGCGGCCTGGATTTCCTGGTCAACCCAGGCGGGGTCGTCGTCCGGAGCGAGGGAGCGCGAGCCTTCGTCCGCCTCCTCCAGAAGGGCGAGGCGGTCCCGGATCCCGGAGAGGATTCCGGCCACTCGACGGGCTTCGGGCCGGCCCGAGGCGTCAGCGGGTAGCAGACCGCCCAGGAGCTCCCGGTGAAAAGCCGCCAGCTTCCTCACCTCCTCCCTCCAGGCTCCGGTCTCTCCCTGCCGGGCCAGGTCCGGAAGCCGCTCCAGGCGGTCGGTGACTCCCGCCACGGCGGAGACCACCACCACCGGGCGTCCGGGGGACCGGGCCACCAGCTCGGCTGCGTGCCGGATCCGGGCGGCGTCCCCCACCGAGGTCCCTCCGAACTTGTGGATCTCCACGTTGGCGGTGTGAGGTCGGTCCGTGTGGGTCAAAGTGGCAGCCTTCCTCTGGGAGGGCCGTGGAATCCTGCCGTACATGGCAGTGAGTAGGGGATGTGGAGTTGGCACGGAGCCTGCAATTCGATAGAGGGCGAACATCGCGCCCACCCCTGGGGCCGCACACGGACTCCTCGTGGGAGCGCCGCCTGGGCGGGGGGAATCTGGTTCACCATTCACTGCGAGGAAAGGAGGAACGGGAGATGGCCATCACACGGTATCGTACCCGGGATCCGATGATGAGCCGGTGGAACGAGCTGGACGAGCTCACGAACCGGCTGGGTCGGGTCTTCAACGACCGGTTCTGGAGCGGCGACGGTGGCACGACGGCTTCCGGTTGGTTCCCTCCCATGAACGTGGAGGAGACCCGGGACGCGCTCATCCTCACGGCTGAGCTTCCGGGAATGACCCACGAGGATGTGGAGCTGGAGGTGGAGAACAACGTCCTCAGCATCTCCGGGGAGAAGCAGGAGACCCGTCGGGAGAACGAGGAGGAACGGCGTCATCACCTCTGGGAGCGGCGGTACGGGCGCTTCGAGCGGTCCTTCGCGCTTCCCCGGTCCGTGAACGTGGACGAGATCCAGGCGAACTTCCGGAATGGGATCCTGGAAGTGCACATGCCGAAGGTCCCCGAGGCCAAGGGGCGGAAGGTTCAGATCCGCACCGAGTCCGAGGGCTGAGGCCGGAACCGGGAGCGTCGAACCCTGCCGGGGGAGCGACGCTACCTTCGTTGAGCCGGCTGGGGTAGGGAGTGGTTGGCCCTACCCCGGTCGGCTCGGCTTTTCGTCTCCACCCACCACCTCTTTCAGGGAGGTGAGAAGGCGCCGGGAGTTCGCCGCCAGCACCGACTCGGGCTCCTCCATCCGGAGGGGGCTTCCGTCCACCCGGCACGCCACGCCCCCGGCCTCCTCCAGGATGGCCACCCCCGCTGTGATGTCCCACGGGCTCAGGATGAGCTCCCAGAACCCGTCCAGAGTGCCCTGGGCTAACGCGCAGAGGTCCAGGGCCGCCGATCCCCCGCGCCGGATTCCCATGGTTGCCGGGAGCACTCGGCCGAACTGTTCCAGGTAGGCGGGGAGGAGGTCCAACCGCTTGAAGGGGTAGCCCGTTCCCACCAGGGCGTCCGGGAGCGCCCGCACCGCCGACGTGTGGATCCGGTGGCCGTCCTTGTACGCCCCGGAGCCGCGGAGGGCCCACCACCGTTCCCCGGTGGCACCGGCCATGACGGCTCCCGCCACGGCTCGTCCTGCCTCCAGAATCCCCACTGAAGCCGCGTACTGAGGGTGGCGGTGGAGGTAGTTCGTGGTTCCGTCCAATGGGTCCACCACCCAGACGGGTCCCGCCCCGGGGTGGGACCCGGTTCCGCCCCCGTCGGAGCGACGCTCCTCTTCTCGTCCGTGCGGGTCCTCCTCTTCGGCCATGATCCGGTGGTGCGGGAAGCGGGCTCGGATGGCGGAGACGGCGGCCCGCTGCGCCTCCAGGTCCACCTGGGAGACGAAGTCGCTGGTTCCCTTCTCCCGGGCGCTCTCCACGGCCGTGCGGCCACCGGCGTATCGAAGATGAACGGAGGTGGCCGCCGACGCGGCCTCCAGGGCGGTGAGGAGGAGTTCTCGCATGGGTTCCGGGGTCGCAGAGATGGGCTGGCCGGGCTAACTTACCCGCTTCGTCACCCGTGGAGCCATGGGGTCCTGACCAGGTGGGGCCGGGGGCTCGCCGCGGGAAGCCAGATACGGATACAGGGGAGAAAGAGGGGCGTCCATGGAAAGGGGGAGGGAGGAGGAAGCGTCTTCGGCGGGAGGTCGGGGCCGCCGCCGGGTCTTCAGCGGGATGCAGCCCAGCGGTGAAGCCCATCTGGGCAACTACCTGGGGGCCCTCCGACAGTGGGTGGAGTTGCAGGAAGAGTACGAGTGCTTCTTCTGCGTGGTGGACGAACACGCCATCACCGGAGAGTTTGCGGGAGAGGACCTTCCGGCCCGGACCCTGGATCTGGCGGTGAGCTTTCTGGCCGTGGGGCTGGACCCCGAGCGATGCACCATCTTCGTTCAGTCCGACGTTCCGGAGCACGTGGAGCTCTCGTGGCTCTTCAACTCCGTCACGCCCCTGGGGGACCTGGAGCGCATGACCCAGTTCAAGGACAAGTCCTCCCGGCTGGAGTCGGTTCCGGCAGGACTCCTCAACTACCCCGTGCTTCAGGCGGCGGACATCCTCCTCTACCGGGCCGAGGTGGTCCCGGTGGGAGAGGATCAGCTCCAGCACCTGGAGCTCACCCGGGAGATTGCCCGGCGCTGGAACAGTCGGTTCGGCAGCTACTTTCCCGAGCCCGAGGCACTGGTGAGCAAGGCAGGGAGGATCCTGGGGCTGGATGGTGACCAGAAGATGAGCAAGTCCCTGGACAACACGGTGGGGATCCTGGCGGATTCGGAGGAGGTGTGGGCCCGGGTCCGGACGGCGGTGACGGATCCCCAGCGGGTGAAGAAGTCGGATCCGGGTCGTCCGGAGGTGTGCAACGTATACACCCTCCACACCCACCTCACCGACCCCGAAAAGCTTCCCGACATCGCCCATCAGTGCCGGACGGCGCAGAGGGGTTGCGTGGAGTGCAAGCGGATCCTGGCCGCCTCCATCGACGAGCGCTTCGCCCCCTTCCGGGAGCGGGCGGCTCACTACCGCGAGAACCCGGACGAGGTGGTTCAGATCCTGGAGGCGGGAGCCCAGCGTGCTCGGGGAATTGCCCGGGAGACCATGCGGGAGGTTCGGGGACGCATGGGACTGGACTGGCGGACGGCCCTCGCCCGGTGATCTTCCGGTTACGGACCTCTGGGGGGCCGGCCCCCGTCGACTCCCACCCTGGAGCTGGACATGGAGATCCTGACTTTCGGTGATCTGGACTTTCTCCAACTGGAGTTGTTGGGCCGCCTCCTCCTGGCCACCCTGCTGGGGGCGGCCATTGGCCTCGAACGGGAACGGAGCGGGAAACCCGCCGGCCTCCGAACGAACATCCTCATCTGTGTCGGTGCGGCCCTTCTGACGGAAATCTCCATCGCCATCACCTTCTACGGATCTCCGGAGATTCAGCCCGACCCGGCTCGGATCAGCGCCCAGATCGTCTCGGGAATCGGCTTTCTGGGCGCCGGGACCATCATCCAAGCTCGAGGCCACGTCACCGGCCTCACCACCGCCGCCACCCTCTGGGTGGTGGCCGCCATCGGGATCGCCGTGGGGGGGCGCGCCTATGTGGAGGCCATCGGGGCCACGGCTCTGGTGCTTCTCATCCTGGCCCCCATGAGCTGGGTGGAGAGCGCGCTGGAGGCCCGCCGCCGGATCCGCCCCGTGGTCTTCCATCTGGTGAGTTCCACCGGCGTCGTGGACCGGATCCAGAGGGTCTTGGATGACGCCGGCTTGCGGAGCCGCTGCACCCGGGTGGACAAGGGGGAGGAGACGATCTCCGCGGTCTTTGAGATCCAGGGCGACGAGATGGCGTTCCGGCGCGTCCGGAGCGAGGTGGTGGAGCTGGATGAGGTTCGCGGCTTCAACATGGAGTGAGCCCGCCTCTGCGCGGCGCGGACCTACGGGGAGGGCGGGCGTCCCCTCGTCGGTGGCGGGGCTCGGTGGACCGCCTCTATCTTCCTTCCTCCCGGTACCATCGTCCCTCCCCGGGAGGGCTCGTTTCTCGACGGTGAAGGGCATGTCATGACGGAGATCTTCAAGGCGGCGATCCAGAGGGGGGCCAGCGACATCCACATCAAGTCCGGGGACGTGGTTCGGGCCCGGATCCACGGAGAGCTCGTTCCCCTCACCGAGCAGAGGTTGAAGCAGGAGCAGGTGCGGGCTCTGGCCATGAAGCTCATGCCCCGGGAGTCGGACCGGGAACGCATCGACGAGTTCTCCGACTACGACTGCTCGTGGGGCCTGCCCGGCCTGGGGCGCTTCCGGGTGAACATCCTCCGGCAGCGGGGAAGCCTCATGATCGTCATGAGGGTCATCCCCATCGAGATCCCCACTTTCCAGGATCTGAACATGCCCCAGGTCCTGGAGAAGGTGGCGGAGAACGAGCGGGGGCTGATCCTGGTCACGGGGGTGACGGGTTCCGGGAAGAGCTCCACCATGGCCGCGGCGGTGGAGCACATCAACCGGAATCGGCAGCGCCACATCGTGACGCTGGAGAACCCCATCGAGTTTCTCCACCGGGACAAGAAGTCCTCCATCACCCAGCGGGATGTGGGTACGGACACGGACTCCTTCATCAGCGGGTTGCGGGCGGCTCTCCGCCAGGACCCGGACGTCATCCTCATCGGCGAGATGCGGGATACCGAGACCATCGACATCGCCCTCAAGGCGGCGGAGACCGGACACCTGGTCATCTCCACGGTCCATACGCAGAACGCTCCCCAGACGCTGTCCCGCCTCATCGCCGTCTTCGAGCCCAGCGAGCAGGAGATGATCCGGATTCGGTTGGCGGAAAGCCTTCAGGCCGTGGTGAGCCAGCGGCTCCTTCCCCGGAAGGACCGCCCGGGAAGGATCGTGGCCTGTGAGGTCATGGTGGTCACCGGCACGATCCGGGACTGCATCCGGGAGCCCGAACGGGTGGAGGAGATTCCGGAGCTCATCGAGGAGGGTCGGGAGACCTACGGCTCCCAGAGCTTCGATCAGCACCTCATGGAGCTGGTGAGGGAGGAGAGGGTTGAGTTCGCCGTGGCGAAGGCGGCGGCCACGAACCCCTCGGATTTTGATCTCAAGATGAACATGTTCGGGGAGGGGGCCGGCCAGGGAGTCGGCTCGGAGGAAGGAATCGACGATACGTCTCACCTGTTCGGAGGTCGCTAAGCCATGGAGCTGAAGCTGGACGGAGTGCTCATTCCCACCACCACCCCCTTCCAGGCGGGCGGGGAGGTGGATCCCGCAGCGTTCCGCTCCAATCTGGAGTGGTGGCTCACTACCCGGATCCTGGGTGTGGTGGTGGGGGGCTCTACCGGGGAGGCGGTCCTCCTGGACGAAGAGGAGCGTGTGGCTCTCTGGGACGTGGCCCGGGAGGTGGTGCCCCAAGACCGACTCGTGGTGGCCGGGACGGGACAGGAGTCCACCCGGGCCACGATCCGTCTGACCCGTCGTGCGGCGGAGCGAGGGGCGGATGCCGTCCTGGTGCAGCCGCCGGCCTTCTATCGGAGTGCCATGAGCTCCGGCGTCCTTCGGGACCACTATCACGCCGTTGCCGATGCCTCGCCGGTGCCTGTGATCCTGTACCAGGTCCCCCTGCGCTTCAGCACCCTGGATCTGCCTACAGGGCTGGTGGCGGAGCTATCGGAGCACGACAACGTGGTGGGAATCAAGGACTCCCGGGGGAAGCTGGAACTGGTAGGGGAGCTGGCTCGGGCCACCCGGGACGGATTCCAGGTGCTGGTGGGGAACGGGGCACAGCTCTATTCCTCGCTGGAGGTGGGGGCGGTGGGCGGCATCCTGGGGGTGGCGAACCTCCTCCCCGACGAGACGGCGGGGATCGTGGGGGCCTTCCAGGCTGAACGCACCTCGGAGCCGGGCCGGTTGCAGGAACGGGTGGGGCCAGTCCACAAGGCGGTGGTGGGGGGCTTCGGGGTCGCAGGCGTGAAGGGGGGCCTGGACCTTCTGGGTCGACGTGGGGGGCTGCCCCGGCCCCCTCTTTCGCCCTTGGCCGAAGGGGATCGGGCGGAGGTGGAGCGGGTTCTGGGAACCGCCGGCGCGGGGGTGGCAGGAGCTTGACCCCCCTTCGGGCCCCGTCTACCTTCCCCCTCGGATTCCGAAGGTGAGCCCGTCCGCCGAGGGGGGGCTTTTTTCTTGCATTCTGGACGAGAGAGGAGCGTGGCCCAACCCGCCACCCGTGCCCGCTGTGTCGTCGTCGTCGGCTGTCAGTGGGGCGACGAAGGCAAAGGGAAGATCGTCGACGTCCTGGCCCGGGACGTGGACATGGTCGCCCGGTACCAGGGCGGAGCCAACGCCGGCCACACGGTGCACGTGGGGGACGAAGAGTTCATCCTTCACCAGATCCCGTCCGGAGTCCTTCATCCCGGGAAGCGCTGCCTGCTGGGCAACGGCGTCGTTCTGGACCTCATCCAGTTCTTTCAGGAATACGACGAGCTGGTTCGGCGAGGTGTGGAGGTGGATGGCCGGGTGGGGGTATGTCGGCGAGCTCAGCTTCTCCTTCCCTATCACCGAATGCTGGATCAGGCCCGGGAGGAGGGCTCCAGCCCGGAGGAAAAGATCGGAACCACGGGCCGGGGGATCGGCCCGGCATACGAGGACAAGGTGGGACGCCGAGGGATCCGAGTGGCGGACGTCACCGACGGGCCTCGGTTCCAGGCGCTTCTGGACCGAGGGATGGAGCGAGCCCGGGATGTCCTGGGGGACGGGGGCGCGGATCTGGAACGGTTGGTGAGCGAATCCCTCCAGCTCCGGCCGCGCCTTCAGGAGGTGAGCACCGATGTGGGTCGGGAGATCACCGACGCCTTGGGCGCGGGCCGACGGGTGCTTCTGGAGGGGGCGCAGGGAACGGCCCTGGACCTGGATCACGGTACCTACCCCTTCGTCACTTCCTCGAATACCACGGCGGCAGCAGGAGCGGTGGGAACGGGGATCGGCCCCGGGTTGTTGGACAGTGTTCTGGGCGTGGTGAAGGCGTATACGACCCGGGTGGGCAACGGTCCGCTCCCCACCGAGTTCGACGACGAAATGGGGGAGCATATTCGCTCCCTGGGAGGGGAGTTCGGGGCCACAACCGGGCGGGCGCGCCGGTGCGGCTGGTTCGATGCGGTCCTGGTCCGGTACTCCGCCAGGGTGAACGGGCTCACGGGGCTGGCGGTGACGAAGTTGGACGTGCTGGACACCCTCCCGGAGATTCAGGTGGCCGTGAAGTATCGAACTCCCCACGGCGACGTGGACGAGTTCCCGGCGGACACCCTCTCCCTGGAGGAGACGGAGCCCGTCCTGGAGCGGCTTCCAGGTTGGGAAAGCTCCACGGCCGACGCCCGCTCTCTGGAGGATCTGCCGGCCAACGCCCGCCGGTATCTGGATCGAATCCAGGAACTGGCGGAAACCCCAGTCGAGATGATCTCGGTGGGAACCCGGCGAAGCCAGATCATCCAGGTGGCTTGACGCGGAGAGCGGCACCTCTCCCGTCGGGCCTTCGCCGTCCTTGAGAATCCCTCACATCTTCAATAACTTACCAAGCTTCGCCTGAACGATGGTTCGTCCCCGGTGTCAGGGGCCCCGCCAGGGGGCTCAGGCCAGTGGGGCGCCAGGGAAGAAGGGATGTTTGACGAGCTGAGCGAAAAGCTGGACTCCGCTCTGGGGCGCTTCCGACAACGGGGCGTGCTGACGGAGCCCATGATCAAGGACGGGCTTCGGGAGATCCGCCGGATCCTCCTGGAGGCCGACGTGCATTTTGGCGTTACCCGGGACTTTTTGAAGCGGGTTCAGGAGCGGGCCACCGGGGAAGCGGTGGTGAAGTCCGTTTCTCCCGGCGAGCAGGTGGTGAAGATCGTCCACGACGAGCTGGCCGCCCTCCTGGGAGACGAGGAGGCGAGCCTTGCTTGGGCATCCAAGCCTCCCACCGTCTTCATGGTGGTGGGGCTCCAGGGGTCCGGAAAGACGACCACGGTGGGGAAGCTCGCCCGACGCTTGAAGCGGGAGGGTCGGGAGGTACTTCTTGCGGCCTGTGACCTTCAGAGGCCCGCCGCGGTGGAGCAGCTCCGGACGCTGGGGGAGCGGGTGGGTGTCCCGGTTCACGAGGGAACCGTAGGGGGAGATCCGGTGGCCACGGCCCGGGACGCCCTGGAGCGGGCCCGGGAAGACAGCCGGAGCGTCCTCATCGTGGACACGGCGGGACGCCTTCAGATCGACGAGCCGCTCATGGAGGAGCTGGGGCGGATCAAGGCGGAGGTGGAGCCCCAGGAGATTCTCCTGGTGGCCGACGCCATGACGGGTCAGGAGGCGGTGCGGATCGCCCAGGGATTCGACGAGGCGCTGGAGATCACCGGAGTCGCCCTGACCAAGATGGACGGGGACGCCCGAGGCGGTGCCGCCCTCTCCATCCGCGGGGTGACGGGTCGCCCCATCAAGTTCGTGGGAACCGGTGAAGGGCTGGACGACCTGGACCTGGCGGACCCGGAGCGGCTGGCGGGACGAATTCTCCAGAAGGGAGACGTGGTGGGGCTGGTGGAGCGAGCCCAGCGGGCGGTGGATCAGGACGCCCAGGAGGAGCTCCAGAAGCGGGTCATGGGGCAGGGGAAGTTTACTTTGGAGGACTTCCTCGTCGCCCTCCAGCAGGTCCAGAAGATGGGTCCCCTGGATCAGCTCATGAAGCTGATCCCCGGGATGGGAAAGAAGCTCCCCACTGCCGGTGCGGACCCGAAAAAGATGAAGCACACCGAGGCCATCATCCTCTCCATGACCCGAGAGGAGCGGCGGCGGCCGGACATCCTGAACGGGTCCCGGCGGGCCAGGATCGCCCGTGGGAGTGGTCGCCCGGTGTCCGAAGTGAACCGTCTCCTGAAGCAGTACCGGGAGATGGAGAAGATGATGAAGCAGATGCGAAAGATGGGAACGTCGGGTGGTGGAAGCCCGAACATGAACTTTCCGGGGCTGACGCTCCGGTAACCTGTCCCCGCATCCCGCTCCGCCAGGTGGTGGGGACGGGAAGGGGGCCCAGACGGAAGAAGAGAAGATATGGCCGTACGCATCCGACTCCGGCGCATGGGCCGGAAGAAGCAGCCCCACTACCGAGTGGTCGTGGCGGACAGCGCCTCGCCCCGTGATGGGAAGTTTGTGGAGAGCCTGGGCTATTATAAACCCCTGTCCGAGCCGGCTCGCCTGGTTCTGAACCTGGAGCGGGTGGACTACTGGGTTGCCCAGGGTGCCACCCCGTCCCACACCGTTCGGAACCTCGTGGACAAGGCCCGCCGGGGCGGGGACGAATCGTTGGCCCTGGGCGAGCCGGACCTGGAGGCCGAGCGGAAGGCTCGCCAGGAGGCGCTGGCGGCGGCCCGTAAGGCGGATGCCGAGGCTGGGGCCGAAGCTGAAAAGGAGCCCAAAGCGACCGGGAAGAAGGCGGAGGCTGCGGCTGCCAAGGCCGAAGCCGACGCCGAGGCGCCCAAGGCCGAGGTGCAGGAAGATGCCCCTGCGGAGGAGGAGTCCGCCGAGGTGGAGACCCAGGCTCCGGAGGCGAAGGCCGACGCGGCTGAGGTCGAGGAAGGCGACGCCTCCGCGGATGGGGAAGAGGCGGAGGACGAGAAGAAGGACGACTGAGGCCCGACTCCGGGCTCGCCACGGATGAGCATCCCCCCCCTGCCCCCGTTCGTGGCCGTGGGGCACGTGGCTAAGGCCCATGGGACCCGAGGGGAGCTCTACGTTCGATCGCTGACGGACCGAGAGGACGAGACGTACGTTCCAGGACGCACCCTGGAAGTGGCCCGCCTCCAGGAGGATCTTCCGGACTCCGACTTCCCCTCCCTGGAGGTGGAGACGGTTCGGAGGTACCGACAAGGGTTCCTGGTGAAGTTCCAGGCCCTGGATACCCGCACGGAGGTGGAGCTGCTCCGCGGACGCTACCTCCTCCTCTCCACCGAAGAGACCGAGCTCCCCGAAGAAGGGGAGCTCTTCCAGCACCAGCTTCTGGGGCTGACCGTTCGGACTCGGGAAGGAAGGGAGGTGGGGGAGGTCACCGAGATCTACGATCTGCACCCGACGAATCTCTTGGAGGTAAAGACGGCGGAGGCCAGGATCCTGATCCCCTTCTCCAAGGAGATCGTGGTCTCGTGGGATCTGGAGACTGCGGTGCTCCTCATCGACCCGCCCGAGGGACTGCTGGACCTCTGAGCCGGATCGGGCCATGCGGATCAACATCGTCACCATCTTCCCTGACTTCTTCCAGGTTCCCCTGGCCACCAGCATTCCGGGACGAGCCCAGGAGGCGGGCCTGGTGGATTTTCGGGTGGTGGACCTCCGGGACTACACTCATGATCGGCACCGGACCGTAGACGACACCATTTACGGTGGTGGGGCGGGGATGGTGATGAAGCCTGAGCCCTTCTTTGAAGCGGTGGAGGATCTG
>SKZC01000115.1 GCA_007127575.1 Gemmatimonadota bacterium | reverse complement strand
GTCGTCGGACAACGGCCCCGGTCGCTACAAGATAACGTCTGAAAGATAGACCGGTGGCTCCTCGGAGGGTAGTGATAGGGAAAGCGAGGGATGGACCGACTCCCCTGAAGGTCGCACCGTCTTCCCTTCACAAAGACCCAGGATCAGGTCGCATCAGGATAAAGGTGACGTTGTCCGGGGCCCCCCGCTCCCATGCCCGCTCCAAGAGGCTCCGCCCCACCCACTCCAAACCCTTTTCGTGCCCCTCCTGAACCAGAGAGGTGATCTCATCATCGGAGAGGCACTCCGTCAGTCCATCGGTGCAGAGCAGGAGCCACCCCTCGGGTGGCAGTGTTCCGGCGCTCACCTCCGGATTCGGAGGAGCGTGCCCAGCCACGACCTGTGTGAGGAGATGGCGTTGGGGATGGGTGCGAGCCCGTTCACGGGACAGCCTCCCGGCTCGCACTTCCTCCTGGACCCAGGTGTGGTCCGAGGTGATCTGCCGAGCCCCCTCCGAGGACAGCACGTACGCCCGGCTATCGCCCACGTGCGCCAGCCGGAAGTGTAGGCCCCGCTCCTCGAAGACCAGAACCGTGAGCGTGGTCCCCATCCCTTTCAGAGACGGGTCCCGCTCCATGGCCTCCCTGAGGCAGACGTAAGCCTGCTGGAACGCGCGAGTCAGGTCCTCGGAGTCTCGACTGAGCCCCTCCGCCATTGCCGCCAGGGCGGAAGCGCTGGCCACATCTCCGGCCGGCGCTCCCCCCAGGCCGTCGGCCACGGCCACCACCCCTTCGCTCGGCCGGATCAGGTATGCGTCTTCGTTCCTTCTCCGCACACAGCCTCGGTGGGTCCAAGCAGCCACGTCGATGCGCGGAGAGGCTCCCAGGGATCCCATCCGGCTCGGCCGGAAGGAATCCCCAGGAGCCGCGGACCCCACGTCAATTATTCTCGTGAACCACGAAGGTGATGGGCCCGGACTCGGCTGCTGCCTCGGTCCCGTCCCATGCCTGGAGGATCAAGTCCACCTCCCCTTCCGACTCGGGATAGATGTGAATGTGGTCGCAGTGGAAGATCCCGACCAGGGTACCGTCGCTACGGGGGGCGAACTGGTCATCGCCGAAGGCGCCGTCGGGGTGGGCCTGATTCGGCCAGGCGATAACGTCGGTCTCATCCCCCGCCACCGTGTATCGGCCCGAGAGGTCGGAGCATACCCGCTCTCGGGGATCCTCCTCCTGGCGAGAGACGGTCTGGAAGGCCACCTCCTCCCCGCCCTCGGCGAAGTACCGGACAGTAAGGGAGGCGTTGGACCCTCCGGCGGTGAGGGGCTGAAGTCCCTCGCCCTCCACGTCCCGGGGGGTCTCGATGGCTGTGATGGAGTTTCCGTCCTCATCCGTCCAGCCGTCCCAGGCGTTCCAGCTTCCGAGAAGGGCCCGAGCCACGCCCCGGGTCTCCAGCTCGAACCGGGCGGGCTCCACCCCTTCCTCCACTCGAACGGTCAGGGGATCGGTAACCATATCCGCGTGGTCGATGTGCCAGAGCGTGAACTCCACGTCCACCGTCCCCTGCTCGTCAGGATAGAAGTGAATGTGGTCGCAGTGGAAGATCCCCACCAGATCCCCGTTCCCTCTCCGGGCAAACTGGAAGGGTCCGTCCTCGCTGTCGGGGTGTCTCATGTTGGGCCAGGAGATGACGTCCGTCTCGTCCACCGTGGGATAGTAGCGGGCCGAGTACTCCGTGCACTGCCGCTCCCGGGTCACGTCGTCCCGGCTTACCGTCCCCATATCGACCTCGCTGCCGTCGGCGTTGAAGAATCGGACCGTGAGGGAGGCGTTGGTGCCTCGGGCCCGAAGGGGGAGCAACCCCTCACCCTCCACATCCAGGGGGTTCGGAAGCTCGTTGATGGCGTTTCCGTCCCCGTCGGCCCAACCTTCCCCGTCCGTCCAGACGGCCAGAAGCGCGGATGCGGCACCCCGGGTGTGAACTTCCACTCGAGCCGCGTCCTGATGCTCTCCGTTCTCATCGATGGGGTCCGTGGTGGAGGAGTCGCACGCCGCCACGACGAGGCCCAAAGCCAAAGCCGCGAAGAGACGCCTTCCGGTCTGTCGTCCACCTGCCCAAGGTCTACTGAATTCGCTCATGATGTTCATCCTTCTCCGAAGTCTGAGGTACGCCTAAAGGCCCGGCTTCAGAAGTGAAGCCGGTAGGTGAGCTGCAAGTTGCGTCCGGGCTGCGGAGCGATGTCCTTCACCCGGGAGAGGTGATCCCGCCATTCCCGATCCAGGAGGTTTTCCACCTCCAGGGAGACGGTGTGGGCCCGTCCTCCTCCCTGGTGACGGTATCCGAAGCCGGCGTTCACCAACCCGTAGCCGGAGGTGGGAGACTGGGGGCGCTCAGTGGAGTCGCCGATCTGGACGGGACCCGGAACCCGCTCCTGCCGCACCGCCCACTCGGCCCCGGCGGAGGTGAAGAAGCGTTCCCCCTCGTACCGGATCTCTCCCCGGCCGGAAAGGGGGGGTATGAAGGGGAGGGGGTCGTCCAGCGCCCGTCGCGTCGCCCGGGTGTACGAGGCCGTCCCGTCCAAAACCACTCGAGGGAGCGCCTCCCACTGGACCCGAGCCTCCGCTCCCATGAAGTCGGCGTCGTCGCCTCGCGCCTCGAAAACAGGGGTCACCCGGGGGGAAGTACCCTCACGGAAGACCCGGACGGTCTCGCCGGTCTGGAGGTAAAAGATGTAACTGTCGATGCGGTTGAAGAACGCCGCCAGCTCCACGTTCAAGTCCGGCCGACTGCCCCGGAGGAAGAGGTCCAGCCCCATCCCCACCTCCGGATCCAGGTCCGGACTTCCGATGTCGAAGGAGAAATCCGCGAGATGGGGACCGTCTGAGAAGAGCTCCTCCAGGGCCGGCGTGCGAACGGAACGGGCCAGGCTCGCCCCCAGAGTCCATGCCTCCCCCATGTCGTAGAGGAGGGCCAACGAGGCGGACAGGTTCGTGAACGATCGGGGTTCCACCGGCTTGGTGACCCGCCTCTCACGAGTCCGGACCACGATGGAATCCAGGGGCCGTGGCTCCACCTCCCGGTGGTCCAGCCGGCCGCCGGCCTGAAGACGGAGTCGACCCCAGGAGAACTCCTCGTAGCCGAAGACGGAGGCAGTCCACTCGTCACCGGCTCGGGTGCCCGGCTGGCTCCCCCCCACCCAGAGATCCCTCCCCTGGAAAGCGATCCCCACGGCTCCCTCGGCTCGGATGGGACGCTCCG
>SKZC01000223.1 GCA_007127575.1 Gemmatimonadota bacterium | reverse complement strand
GGTGGATCCTGGACCGACGGGTGGCGGTCCCGCCGGGGGTGCTGGCCCCGGCCAGCGAACGCATCGCAACCGGGGATCTGGAGGCCCGGGTTCCCGAGGGGCCCGACGGGGAGTTCCAACGGGTGGCCCAGGCGTTCAACCGGATGGCGGAAAGCCTCCAGAAGGCCCAGGACGATATCCAGGAGCGGAACGCCGAGCTTCAGGACGCTCTCACCACCCTCCGGGAGGCGCAGTCGGAGCTCATCCAGTCGGAAAAGCTCAGCGCCATGGGCCGGATGACGGCGGGGGTGGCCCACGAGCTGAACAACCCCCTGGCCAGCGTCATGGGCTACGGCCAACTCCTGGACCGCCGGCTGGAAGAAGAGGGACCTCTCTCTCCCCAGGAAGTTCAAGAGCGCTTTCTGGCCCCCCTCCTTGAGGAGGCGGGCCGGGCCCAACGCCTGGTGAGGAACTTTCTCCGGTTCTCCCGCCGGTCCGAGGTGGAGCTTCGCCCCATTCCCCTCCGGGAGGCACTGGGGGTGGTGGAGGGTCTGCGGGAGCACGCCTTCCGTCAGGAGGGGCTGGAGCTGGTGGTGGATGAGGTTCCCGACGTTCACGTCCGTGCGGACGCGGACATGCTCCAGAGCATGATCCTCAACGTGGTGAACAACGCCTTGGACGCCATGCGGCCTCAGGGGCGGGGTACGCTCCGGATCTCCGGCCGGGAAGACGAAGGGACCGTCCGCCTCACCTTCCAGGACCAGGGACCGGGGTTCAGCGATCCGGAAAGGGCGATGGAGCCCTTTTTCACCACCAAGCCCGTGGGAGAGGGAACGGGGTTGGGCCTGGCTCTGGTCTACCGGTTCGTTTCCCTGTTCGGAGGAGTGGTCCACCTGGAAAATGCGCCGGCGGGCGGAGCCCGGCTTGAGGTCACCCTCCCGGTGGTGGTCCAGCCACAAGTGGAGGGAGAGAAGGGGGAAACAGAGCATCCCACCGTCCCTGTAGATACCGTCCCTGTAGATGTGGAGAACGGAGGGGAAAAGCCCGGCTCCCAGGGCCGGTCCCGTCGGATCCTGGTGGTGGAGGACGAGGCCCCTCTGCGAGATCTCCAGAAGCGACTACTGGAGCGTCTGGACGCCACCGTGGTCCTCACCGGAACCGTGGACGAGGCCCAGGCGGTCCTGGGAGAGGAGGAGGTGGATGCCGTCCTCTCCGACGTGAAGATGCCCGGGGAGAGCGGGCTGGAGCTCTACCGCTGGATCCTCCGCACCCGGCCGGAGCTCTCGGGCCGCTTCCTCTTCGTCACCGGAGACGTGAGCCAGCGGGAGCTGGTGGAGCTTTCGGAGCGGGCTCCGGAGCTCTTCATCCACAAGCCCTTCGACGTGGGAGAGTACCTCTCCCGGGTTTCGGCCCTCCTGGAGTGATCGGGGGCTTCTGCCCCATCACTCGTAGCGGAGGGCAACGATGGGATCCAACTTCGCGGCTCGCTGAGCTGGCCAGATCCCGAAGAAGAGCCCGATGCCCGCGGAGAAGAGGAGGGCGATGACCACCGCGTCAGGGGAAATGGACGTCTCCCACCCGGCGATTTGGGTCAGGAGCTGGGCTCCGCCCCATCCCGCCACCACACCCAGGAGTCCTCCCAGGACACAGAGGACCAAGGCCTCCACCATGAACTGGAGGAGGATGTTGGGTCGGGTGGCCCCCAACGCCTTCCGCACCCCGATCTCCCGGGTTCGCTCCGTGACGCTCACCAGCATGATGTTCATGATCCCGATGCCCCCCACCAGGAGGGAGACGGCGGCAATGCCCGCCAGCAGGAAGGTGAACGTCCGGCTCGTCTCCTGGAACGACTCCAGCAGGTCCGAGGAGTTTCGGATCTGAAAGTCCGCCGGAGCACCGGGGGGAATCCGGTGCTCCCGCCTCAGCGTCGCGTCGATGATCCCGTAGGCCTCCCCCATCTGCCCGGGGCCTCCGTTCACCTGGGCCAGGATGGAGCGCAGGGGACGCTGCCCGGCGCCCCCGAAGACGCGGTACTCGGCAGTGGACAGAGGGAGGAAGACCATCTGATCCGGACGGACGAAACCCATCTCCCCCTTCTCCTCCAGCACTCCCGCCACCTCGAAGGGGATCCCTCGGAGCTGGATCGTTCGGCCCACCAGGAGGGCGGCAGGGGTATTCAAGCGGTCCGGAATCTCGGCGCCCACTACGGCCACCCGACGGCGCCCCTCCACCTCACTCCATGTGAACACCCGGCCGTGGGCCACGGGCATGTTGTAGACCTGGAAGTAGGTGGGCCAGGTGCCCAGGACCTCGGAGTTCGTATTCCACCTCAGGTACGAGACCTGAAGCCGCTGGGTGAGCTCGGGCGCGATGGTGAGGACGCCGGCGGACTCGTCACGCAGAGCCGCCGCCGCGTTGGTGGTGAGCCGGGTGCTCTCCCCCGTGGCCACCCCTCCGAAGCGAGCCTGCTCCGGCCGGATGGTGAGGACGTTGGTCCCCATGCGTTCGATCTGCTCCTGGACCCGCTGCTGAGCCCCCTCGCCCAGGGCCACCATGGTGATGACGGCCCCCACCCCGATGATGATCCCCAGGGTGGTGAGGAAGGAGCGAAGCAGGTTCGCTCGAATGGCCCCCAGGGCCACGCCCAGAATCTCCTTGATCAGCACGGTTCGTTCCCGGTTCAGGTGGGCTGCAGGTTCCGGCGTTCCATCCGATCAGAAGAGGACGCGCCCAGCACCCATACGGGATCGCATCTGCTGCGAGGCCTCCTGCTGCTGTGCCTGAAGCTGGGCTCCCCCGATGAGTGCCACCCGTTCTCCCTCCTCCACTCCCACCAGGATCTCCGAGTTGTTCCAATCGTTGACGCCCAGGAGGACGGGACGGGGCGTGAGGCTTCCGTCGTCCTCCAGGACGAAGACGATCCCCGGACGGCCCTCCGCCTCCCGGGCTCCGGCGCCGGGGCCACCGGCACCTCCTCCGTCCCGGCGGATCATGCCCCGTTCTCCCCCCGGACCTCCCATGGGGGGACCCTCCCCGCGTTGCATCCCCGCCGCCTGCATCCGCTCCTGGATCTCCTCCCGGGAGAGCTCGCCCGCCGCCATCCGGCGGCGGAGCTCCTCCATCTCCTCGCCGCCCATCTCTCCTTCCGCCACCCGAGGCCGCTCCGGGAGACTCTCACCCCGGCTCTCAGCCAGCTCCCGCCGGAGCTCCTGGAAGACCGCCTGGGAGATCTGGATCCGCTCCTCGGGGACGCCCAGGACCGAGGCC
>SKZC01000415.1 GCA_007127575.1 Gemmatimonadota bacterium | reverse complement strand
CGGTGACGGATGCTCCTCCCTTCCACCAGGAAGACCACGTCCTCCCCCACGTTGGTGGCCAGATCCGCCACCCGCTCCAGGTTCCGCCCCACCAGGATCAGGGCCATGGCCGGCCCAATTCGCCGCGGATCCTCCATCATGTGGGTCAGAAGGCTACGGAACAGGGAGTCGTGGAGGCCGTCCACACGGTCGTCCCGACGGCAGACCTCCCGGGCCACCTCCGGGTCCCGGCGAACGAAGGCATCCAGGGAGTCGGAGAGCATCTCCTGGGCGATCCGGGCCATCTCCTCCACCTGCGGGAAGCGGTTCAAGGGCGGACGGGCGTCCAACTGGTTCACGGCCTCCGCGATGTTCACCGCGTGGTCGCCCACGCGCTCCAGGTCGTTGGAGATCCGCATGACCATGAGGATGAACCGCAGGTCCCGGGCCACTGGCTGATGAAGGGCCAGCACGCTGACGGAAGCATCCTCCAGCTCCACCTCCATGGCATCCAGCTCCCGATCCCCCAGGATCACGGAGTCCGCTCTCTCCTGGCTTCGCTCCACCAGCGCCTCCACCGCCATCCGGACCAGATCCTCCGCCAATCCGGCCATTTCAAGGAGCTGGGTTCGAAGACTCTCCAGCTCGTCCCGAAGGTGTCGGGCTTCCTTGCGCTGGCTCATCCGAATCGCCCTGTGATGTAGGCCTCGGTGCGTTCCTCCCGAGGGTTCGTGAAGAGGGTGTCCGTGTCCCCGAACTCCACCAAATTCCCAACGTAGAAAAAGGCCGTGTGATCGGAGACCCGGGCCGCCTGCTGCATGTTGTGGGTCACGATCACGATGGTGTACTCCTTTTTCAGCTGGTAGATCAAGTCCTCGATCTTCTGCGTGGCCGTGGGGTCCAGCGCGCTGGCCGGCTCGTCCATGAGGAGAACCTTTGGTTTGATGGCCAGCGCCCGGGCGATGCAGAGCCTCTGCTGCTGCCCACCGGAAAGTCCCGTAGCCGGTTCGTCCAAGCGGTCCTTCACTTCCTCCCACAGGGCGGCCTGGCGGAGCACCCTCTCCACCAGCTCATCCAGCTCGCGCCCCTTCGCCAACCCGTGCCGCTTGGGGGCGAAGGTGACGTTTCCCCGGATGCTCATGGTGGGAAAAGGGTTCGGCCGCTGGAAGACCATCCCCACCCGCACCCGAAGATCCACCAGGTCGATCCCATTGTCGTAGATGTCCTGGTCACCCAGCAGCACCCGACCCGAGACGCGGGCCGAGGGGGTATGATCGTGCATCCGGTTCAAAGCTCGGAGAAAGGTGGTTTTCCCACACCCGCTGGGGCCAATGATGGCCGTCACGGACCTGGGCCGAATCTCCATATCCACTCCCTTCACCGCCTCGTGCTTTCCAAACGAGACGCGAAGATCCTCGGTCACCATGCGTTCAGCCACGTTCGCCTCCCATCGAGACTCGCCGTCCGTCCCTCGTCACCACATTCGGGTCCGTCGTCATGGGCCCCATCCGTCACCCTCCTCGCATAAACCGGGCCCGACGCGCCCAGAGGGTGCGTGCCGCCACGTTCAGGAGGAGAACCAGGCTCACCAGCACCAGGGCTCCGGCCCACGCTTGGTTATGCCAATGCTCGAAGGGACTGATGGCGTAGGAATAGATGTTCACCGGAATGGTCGCCGTCGGCCGGTCCAGCCCTTCCATCCAGTACCGGCTGTTGAAGGCGGTAAAAAGGAGCGGAGCCGTCTCCCCGGCGATGCGGGCCGTGGCGATCATGACTCCGGTGAGGACGTTCCCCATGGCTGCGGGGAGAACGACCCTCAGGCTGGTGGAGGCCTCCGAGACGCCGAGGGCGAAGGAGGCCTCTCGCTGATCCCTGGAGATCATCTGGAGCGCCTCCTGAGTGGTGATGGCCACGATGGGGATGAAGAGGAGGGCCAGGGCCACCGAGCCGGAGATGGCACTGAACTGCCCCATGGTGACCACGATGACCCCGTAGGCCACGATGCCCGCCACGATGGAGGGCAATCCCGCCATGACCTCGGCGAGGAATCGAGTGCTTCGGCCCAGAATGTTGTCCCCGTATTCGCTCATGTAGATCCCCGTCCCCACGCCCACCGGAACCCCCATGAGCATGGCCATCCCCACCACCACTCCCGAGCCTACGATGGCGTTGGCCCACCCCCCTCCCCCCACCGTGGGAGGCTCGGGGAGGCTGGTGACGAACTCCAGGGAGAGGTGCTCCAACCCCACTGCCACCACCTCCCAGAGAACCCAGACCAGGGGGATGACGGCGAAGGCCAGCGCCACCACGCAGAGCCCCACCAGGATGCCGTCCCGAAGGTGCCGGAAACGGAGCCGGAGGGACCGGCGCGGCGCCCCTTCCGTCGCCGCAGCACTCATCCGGCTCCCCTGGTGTGGGCCCGCATGACCAGCAGCCGTCCCAGGCTGTTCAGAACGAAGGAAAGGAGGAACAGCACCAGACCGATGGCCACCAGGGAGCTCACGTGGATCTCGGTGGCCGCCTCTCGGAGCTCGTTGGCGATGATGGCCGTCATGGAGTACCCCGACTGGAAGTAGTCGAAGGTGAGGTTCACCCGGTTTCCGATGGTCATGGTGGTGGCCATGGTCTCCCCGAGGGCCCGACCCAGTCCCAGAACGGCGGCGCTGAAGATCCCCGCCCGGGCGTAGGTCAAGACCACGTGTCGGGTGGCTTCCCAGCGAGTGGCTCCCAGGGCCAGCGCCGCCTCCTTCTGGTCCCGGGGAACCGCCATGAGCGCTTCGCGGCTGAGAGACGCGATGATGGGGATGATCATCACGGCCAGGATCAAGCTGGCGGTGAGGAGGGAGTATCCGGGACCGGGCTCACCGAAGATGGGGAGGAGGCCCAGAGGGGAAGCGGCCACCCACGGCATGAGATGCGCCTGAACCAGGGGCGCCAGGACGAAGATCCCCCAGAGTCCGAAGACCACCGAAGGAACGGCGGCGAGGAGCTCCACGATGAAGATGAGGGGGTCGCGGAGGGCCCTGGGGGCGTACTCGGACAGTAGGATGGCGATTCCCAGGCTCACCGGGAGGGCGATGGCCAGCGCCATGATGCTGGTGAGGAGGGTCCCCACGATGAAGGGGAGGGCCCCGAATTCCCCTCGAACCGGGTTCCACTCCGTCCGAACCAGGAAGCCGAGGCCCCACTCCTCCCAGGCAGGTTGAGAGCCGACCCAGAGTTGCTGGACGATGAGGAGCACCGCACCCACCAGGACCACCGCCATGGCCCCGGTG
>SKZC01000416.1 GCA_007127575.1 Gemmatimonadota bacterium | reverse complement strand
CGGCGGGAGGCGAATTCGGAACCGTGACGCTCATGACCGCCAGCGTCATGCGCAACGAATGAACCCCTGAATAGAGGCTGAGCCATGCGACGACAGGCCCTGATACTCATGATCCTCGCCCTGAGCGCCGGAGGGCTGGCCGCATTGCTGGCCACACGGGTGCTTCGAACGCCCCCGCCCACGGGTCCCGAGGGAGATCCCTCGCGAACCATTTCCATCGCGGTGGCCGATCGGGATCTCCAGGCCGGGGCACGCCTGGAGCTGGAGGACATTCGGCTTCTGGATTGGCCCGCCGGAGACCTCCCTTCGGGCTACAGCTCGTCTGCTGCGGATCTCCTGGGCCGAGGGCTCCTGAGCTCAGTGCGGCGGAACGAGCCCCTCCTGGCCAGCAAGTTGGCCAGCCCGGAGGTGGGGGGAGGGATGCCCATCCTGATTCCGGAAGGGAAGCGGGCCATGTCCGTTCGGGTGGACGACGTGGTAGGGGTGGCCGGATGGGTCCTGCCGGGGACCCGGGTGGACGTGGTGGTCACCATGGACCGGGCGTCTCAGCAAAGTGAGCCCGCCACCCGGGTGGTTCTCCAGAACCTGGAGGTCCTGGCCGCCGGCTCCTCCATCGAGAGAGACCTCAACGGGGACCCTCAGACGGTTCAGGTGGTCACGCTCCTGGTGGACTCGGAGGAAGCCGAGGAGCTGGCCCTCGCCCACTCCAACGGGCGTCTCCAGTTGGCCCTCCGAAACCCCCTGGATCTGGAGTCGGTGGAAACCCGGGGAATCCATGCCAGCCATATCATCGGGGGCCGCCCCGCTCCCCGGGTGGTGCAGAGCACCTCCCCGGCCCCGGCTCCCCGACCCAGCACTTCGGTCCAGGTGGAGGTCTACCGGGGCCCCCAGCGAAGCACGTCCACAGTGGATCCAACCGTTCAGGGCACAGGAGGTGGGTTGTGAGGATTTCGAGACGGGGTCGTGGAGGCCGGAGGCAGTGGGGAGGCCGTCAGGCGGGGATCGCCGGGCTCGTGGCCATCCTGGCCATTCTGGGCAGCTTCCCTCCTTTGAGGGCTCAGGAGCCTACGGTCATCGAGGTGGCCCGCGGCAACTCGGAGGTGGTCTCGCACACCCGGAATCTGGAGCGGGTGCTGGTCACGGACCCGGAGATCGCCGATGTGGTCACCGTGTCGGCCCGGGAGGTGGTGGTGAACGGGGTCCATCCAGGGACCACCACCCTCCTCTTCTGGGACGGCGCGGGCGAGCGGCACACCTACACGATCCGGGTCACCGTGGACGCGGCCACCATCGAGAGCGAGTTCCGGAGGATTTTCCCGGACCACTCGCTACAGGTGGCGGCGGTGGGGAATACAGTGATCCTCTCCGGTGAGACTCGGGATCCCCAGGTGGCGGAGAGGGCTCTCGCCCTGGCGGCCAGCTTGGAGGAGGGTGCGGAGATCCTGGATCACATGGTAGTTCCGGATCGTGGGCAGGTACTCCTTCGCGTCCGGGTCGCCGAGGTAAACCGGTCGGCCATGCGGGATCTAGGGGCGCACATCGCCCGCATCAACCCCCTTCTCCCCCGCGGGGATGATGAAGGGCTCATCGCCCCAGGCGGAGTGGTCCCTCCCTCCGGCTCCTTCATGGAGCTGGACGGGCCGGATCACACCTTCTCGGATGCGGTGAACTTCTTCCTTTTCCACCGGAGCTCCAACATCTCCGCCTTCATTCAGGCTCTGAAGACGGAGGGGCTCTTCCGGAGCCTGGCGGAGCCCAATCTCCTTACGCTTCCCAATGAGACCGCATCCTTTCTGGCGGGAGGAGAGTTCCCCTTCCCGGTGATCCAGGCGGGAGCGCAGGCAGGGGCCGTCACCATCCAGTTCCAGGAGTTCGGCGTCCGCTTGCAGTTCACCCCAGTGATCACCAACGCCGGGACGATCCGGATGGAGGTGGAGCCCGAGGTCTCTTCGCTGGATTTCGCCAGCGGAGTGGAGCTCGGCGGCTTCCATGTCCCGGTTCTCCTGTCCCGTCGGGCTCACACCGTAGTGGAGGTGTCTGACGGGCAGACCTTCGCCATCGCAGGTCTCATGGACAACCAGCTCTCGGAGAGCGTTCGGAAGGTCCCCTTCCTTGGCGACATCCCGATTCTGGGCTCCCTCTTCCGCTCATCCTCGTTCCGACAGGAGCAGACGGAGCTTCTGGTCCTGGTGACCCCGCACCTGGTGGGTGCGGACATGCCACCCCCGGAGTTGCCCACGGGAGAGGTGGACACGTGGGAGTGGTTCGACTCCATGATGCCTGGATCCAGCGAGCCCGAGGCCGGTGACGATGAGGATGAGGACTCCCATGAAGGGGAGGCGGCGGCCGGTGCGCCGAACAGGCGGTGAGAATGCCAGGGAGTGGGGTCCGTCCACGGTGGAAATGGCACGGGGGCCGGGATCTTCGGTGCGACCGGCGCGGGGCCACCCTATTCGTGGTGATGATCTGCCTCCTCCTCCTGCTGGGGATGGCCGCGCTGGCCATCGATCTGGGGATCCTGTACGTGGCCCGAAGTGAGGCCCAGCGGGCGGCGGACGCCGGAGCTCATGCCGGTGCCGGAGTGTTCCTCACGGCACCGGACGATGTGGGCCAGGCTCGAGCCCAGGCCCGGCTCTATACCGAGCGGAATCCGGTGCGGGGCGAGGAGCTCGTCGTCCTGGACCAGGACATCGAGGTTCTTCCGGAGCTCCAATTGGTCCGGGTCCGGGTCTTCCGCAGTGAGGAAAGGGGGGCTCCCGTCCCCACGATCTTCGCCCGGGCCCTGGGGATCCGGACCGTGGACATTTCCGCCGTGGCCGCGGCCCAGGCGTGGCCCGCCGACGGGGTGAACTGCGTCCTTCCTCTAGTCATGCCCGACCGCTGGAGCATGGGACCGGGCTACAACAACTATCCGGGCCCGGGAGACACCTTCCTCCCCGAAGAAGGCCACTTTTACGTCCCGTGGAATCCCTCCGATCCCGAGGCTCCCCGTACGGGCTACGGCACCCCGGACCGGGGACAGCGGATCATGATCACCATGTCGGACCCGGGGAATTCCCCCCAGCCCGGCTTCTACTATCCCATCCGGCTTCCGGGAGCTCAGGGCGGCTCCGACTTCCGGGAGTCCATCCGCGAGTGTTGGGACCCGGACACCGTCTACGAGCAGGGAATGGAGGTGATCAAGGAGCCGGGCAACATGGTCGGACCTACCCAACAGGGCTTCGGAGATCTGATCGCCGAGGACCCGGACGCGATCT
>SKZC01000378.1 GCA_007127575.1 Gemmatimonadota bacterium | reverse complement strand
TCTCGGTTCACCAGGGTGAAGCGACTCCCAGCCAGATCCGCCACGGACCGGACGGCCATGGCATGCTCCCGGCGAAGTAGGAGGGCCTCCTCCCACCAGGCGAAGGTGATGCGGGTGCAGGGGAAGGGGACGATCTCCCGGATCCAGGGAGCGTTGGCCTCACCGGCCTCCTCGTCGTACAGGTGGGATCCGGCCACATGCGCCTCTCCCCGGGCGAGCCCTTCCAGAGCCGCCCGGCTGGACCGGGGGCGAAGGAACGGGGTGATCCCACGCACCCTCTCCAGGGTTTCGGCTACGATCTGGAACGCCGGATCGCATCCCGTCACCACCAGATCCGGCTCCGCCGGGCGGTGGGGAAGGAGGGTCACCGACACCTGCGCGCCCTCTTCTCCCGTCACCACCCCATCGGCTGGGGCTCCCGCGCCTCCAGCGGGATCCAGCGGGTGGGCCACCATGGAGCCTGCGATCCTGGCAAGACGGATTCGTCTCCCGATGCGGGGCCCCTCCTCCTCCGTGCCGGCCCACCGCGCCTCCACGGGATCTGACGGGGGGTGCGGGAGGCTGAAAAGGGCCTCCACGGGGCACCCCCAGGCACGAGCCAGTCGCAGCGCCACCTCCGTGGAGGGGACCGACCTCCCCGCCTCGATGGCTGCATACGCCTGTCGGCTCACCCCGGCCGCCTCCGCGGCCTGGGCCTGCGTCCAGCCCCGGTGTCGGCGGAGGCTCAGAAGCTCGTTTCGAATGGAGGAGCTCATGAGCCAGGTGTAATGTGTGCATGTCAACGCGTCAAGCAGGCTTGCTAGTGGGCGACTGGCGTGACGGTTTCCGTTCGCGGGAAACGTCGGATGGGGGCCCGACATCTTACCGGCGAGAGTCTCGCTCAAATGGGCTCGGTAAGCCCGTCGTATCCGTGGGAAACCAGGATGGGGTGGTCCAGATCGGAGAGGATCCTGCGGGTCAGGTTGAGCTTCCCTTCCAGAAAGGCGTCGTCATGGAGTGGATCGTGGTGGGTGACGACCCACCGGCGCACGCCGGCCAACTTCATCAGGAGGGCGGCGTTGGCGATGGAGCTGTGGCCCCACCGGATCTTAGCCGGGTATTCGGCGGGCGTGTACTGTCCTTCATGGATGGCCAGATCCACCCCCTCCAGGAACCGGATCACGTGCTCAAAGGGCTGGACGCGGGGATGGGTGCGGTCTAGGGCCGAGGGATCTCCGGTGTAACCCAGGAGGAATTCGTTGTCGGGCACCCAGGCCACGGTCTTGCCGTCCACCTGGATCTTGTATCCAACGGTGGCACCGGGGTGCTGCACGAACTCCCAGGAGACGGAGGCCGGATCCAGGGCCACCGGCCCATCGGGAAGGGTTCGGAATCGGATGTCCGCCTTCATGTCCTCCATGCGTACGGGGAAGTAGTCCCGGTCCAGTTGCCCCTGGAACAGCCGTCGAAGGTCCTTCCCGAACCCCTGGGCCCCGTAGACCGTGATCCGTGCTCCGGCCAGATACGCCGGAGCGAAGAAGGGAAATCCCTGGATGTGATCCCAGTGGGTGTGGGTGATGAAGAGGTGGATGGCCCGAGGAGGGTGCTCCAGGAGGTGGAGTCCCAACTCCCGGATCCCCGATCCGGCATCGAAGATGAAGCACTCGTCCTCCACTATGACGGAGAGGCAGGAGGTGTTCCCCCCGTGTCGAAGGAAGCGGGGCCCGGGGGTGGGGATGGAGCCTCGGGCGCCCCACAGGGTGAAGGAAGCTTGGTCCAGTCCCGGAGACGGGGTGTACGGGGGAGGAGCCTCCTCTTCCTCAGCGCCCCCTTCCGTATCTCCTGCAGCGTCCCCGGCAGAGGGGGTGCCCAGAAGACCTTCCACGGCGCGAAGCAGCTCCGAGCGGTAGAAGGGCTTGGCCAGCACCCCCTTGGCTCCGTAGAGCTCGGCCTTCTCCCGTTCCGTTTCGTAGTCCTTGGCCGTGCAAATGAGGACGGGGACCGACTCCAGGGCGGGATCCGCGTTCACCGCTCGGAGCACATCGATGCCGTGCATCTTGGGCATCATGATGTCCAGGATCAGGAGGTCCGGGGGGTGGCTCCGAGCCTCCGCCAGGCAGGATTCCCCGTCGAAGGTGCAGTGAACCTCATACCCGCGGCGCTCCAGCGTCCGACGCATGAGGTGAGCGATCTCCACCGTGTCTTCGCCAATGAGGATTCGGTAGGGCTTTTCCCTCGGTTTCGTCATCTCTCCTCCCCCCCGGGCGCGTTCCGGTACGTGTGCAATCCGGGGTCCCTCACTCCGTCTCCAATTCGGCCCGGCGTTCCTGGAACCACTCCTTCAGCCGGGCCACCTCCTCCGGGGGCCAGCCGGGAGGATCCGTGACGGCGAGCCAGGCATCGATGTAGTGCTCGGCAGCGTAGACGTGGCCGTAGCCCACCGGGGCCGTGTCCCCGGCGGCGATGTCCACCGCCAACTGAAGCATGGTCACCACCGGGTACCATCGAAGCTCCGGTGAGACGTCCGGCCCCCGGGGCTCCTCCATCCACTCGGGTTGGCGGTAGAGCGCCGATTGATCGAAGAAGGTGATGGGATCGCTGGCGTACTGGAGATACACGATCCGAAGCGGACCCCATTCGGCCTCATGGATGTCCAGGCCGTTGTCCTGGTTCGCGAAGCGGATCACCGACCCGTCCCGGAAGCGGGGAAGCCAGGCCGGCGAATCGGGCTCCCTCCCGTCCGTCACTTGGCGCCAGGTGGTGCTCCGGAACGGGGGCCCGGCCCAAAGCGCCCCGTGGAAGGGGTCGGCGATGATGTCATAGAGGTCCGCGGCCAGGTCCGAGTTCAAGGCCCCGAGGCTCAGGCCGTAGAGGTACAGTTCGGGGCGAGCGTCTTCCGGAAGATCCGTCCAGCGGCCGTAGACCTCGCGGAAGAGGGCCCGGGCGGTCTCGTCACCGTACTCCGCCTCCGCCATGAGAGAGAGCCAGCTCGGCAGGTAGGAGTACTGTACGGCCACGGTGGCCACGTCCCCTCCGTGGAGGTACTCCAGGGTGTTGATGGCGTCGGGGTCGATCCATCCGGTCCCGGTGGGGGTGGCCACCACCAGGACCGAGCGACTGAAGGCGTCCACCCTCTCCAACTCTTCCAGTGCCAGTCGGGCACGCTCCTGGATGCTTTCGGCGGAGTTGAGGCCCACGTAGACGCGGATGGGCTCCATCACCTCCTCGGGATCGAGGGGGTCCAGGAACTCCCGCAGCTCCGTAGGGCGGGGGCCCGAGGCCACGAACTCCCTCCCTCGTCTTCCCAGGTCCGCCCATGCCACCAGGGACTCGGCGCTCCCCGTGCGGAGGGGACTGGCGGGTTCCTCCACGTCCGGCTCCATGAGAGCGTCCACCTGGCGGAACGAAGCGTCGGTGGTCCTTATGACGAAGTCCAGGAGCACTCCGTTGATGACCAGCCAGAAGACGGCCACGGCGGAGAACACACCCAGGACGTTGGCCACCTTCCGAGGGAGGTGATCGCTGAGCCAGTGAGCGCTGATTCGGAAGAGGAGACCGAAGAGGCGGCCGACGCCCAGCAAGAGGATAGCCACCACCGCGGCGATGATTCCCACTCGAATGGGGTGCGCCGTGTCCACCGGGTCCAGCTCCATGAGCACCCGGATGGAGTTTTGCCATTCCGCAGCCTGTCGGAGGAAGAGGAGCGCCGTGGCCAGACAGATTCCGGCGGCGCTCAGGGTCACAGTGCGTTGACGTCTAGCCGTCGGGAGGGGAAGCTCCAGGTATCCCCACAGCCACCGGCCAAAGACGCCAAGGCCGTACCCCGCCGCCAACGACACGCCGGAGAGCACCCCCTGCATGCCCAGGGTTCGGGGGAGGAGGCTGGGAGTCAGAGAGGCGGCGAAGAAGAGGGTCCCCAGCAGAAGACCCGGAGTGGAGAGGGTGGCGGCGAACCGCATGCTCCAGTCCGTAGTCCGGTCTCTGGTGGCGGAGGTGAAGTCGCGAAGAAGCGAGATCATGAAGCGTCCTCGTAGTTCCGTTCCGGTTCGGCCCTAGTGTCCCGAGTCAGAGGTTCGTTGGCATTCGTGCGCCGCTGCACCCGCTGTGGCGTCGTTGCTCCTCCTCGCAATAGCGCTGCCATTCCTGGTCTTCGCACTTCGTGCTCAGGTACTCGCTTCGCTCATGTTCGTCGCGCCTCGCGACAGCGGCGCTTCGGCACCCTCGGTGCTTCAACGAACCTCTGACTCGGGACACTGGCCCACCAGGGATAGTGCCGGGAGTGCGGGGGTATCGCCAGGCGCCCGTTCCTTCGTTTCCGGGTCGGAAGGGCAGGGGCTCCCACCGGTCTCCTTTCGGATCTATATTGCGAGGTTTTTCGGTCGAGCCCCAGGTCCTGCACCTCTGTTGCATGCGGAGAATCCCATACCTTCCTTGAGGGGTACGGCCTTTTTCTTCATCGCTTTCCTCTTCCTGGGGGGGAGGGCCGTCACGGCCCAGCCGGCGGACTCCATCGCGGTGCTGGAGGAGCGGGCGCACGCCGCCGTCATCGGGCGACAGCGAACCATGGTGGGCGTGGCTCTGGGTTTTCTTGCCATCTCGGGGACCCTGTTGATGATCCTCTTCCGGTTGAACCAGAAGGGAAAGGTCCGGGAGCTTCTTCTCGCAGAGACCAATGGCCGGCTGGAGTCCACGAATCGGGAGCTTCAAGAGGCGTTGGGCGAAGTCCAGCGCCTGAAGGGGCTCATCCCCATCTGCTCACACTGCAAGAAGGTCCGGGGAGACCAGGGGTACTGGGAGTCCGTGGAGAGCTATATCACCCAACGGTCCTCCGTCAACTTCAGTCACTCCATCTGCACGGAGTGTGGGCCTCGGGTCTACGGGGTCGACTGGGGGGGAGATCTCTAGAGACTTTTCGGCGTCGTGGAAGCCCGGAATGGTGCAACGGGCAGGCGCAGGGGATGGAGGGTTCCCGTGGATCCGGGGGGCATCAGGGTGTGAAGGGGAGGAAGATGGGGAGAAGCCCTACCACCAGGATGAGAACCACCCCGGTGAGGGGGACTCCCAGCTTCAGGTAATCCGAGTAGCGGTACCCCCCGGGTCCCATGACGAGGACGTTCACCGGGTGGGCCACCGGGCTGGAGAGACTCGCCGCCGACAACGCCACCCCCATGACGAAGGCGTGAGGGGAGACCCCCAGGTCGGCCGCCGTGACGATGGCGATGGGAGCCATGATCACCACCAGGGCCACGCTGGGGATGACCTGAGCTCCTGCGGCGGTCATGAGGGCCAGCCCGGCCAGGGCGGCCCGGGGCCCCATGTCCCCCAGGACGCCCACCATCCCCTCGGCTACCATGAGGGCGGCTCCGGTCTGATGCATGGCGGTTCCCATGGGGATCATCCCTCCGATGAGGACCACGGCGGGCCACTCGACGGATCGGTAGGCCTCCTCAGCGGAGAGGCATCGGGAAAGGATCATGGCCGTGGCCCCGGCCATCACCGCGATGCCGATGGAGACCCAGCCCAGGAGTACCGGGAGGAGGGCCGCCACCAGGATTCCTGCTGCCAGGGGCGCACGTTCGGTTCGGGGCGGGTCCTGGAGCGCCTCGGAGAGGACGAGGAAGTCCGACTCCTGCGCCAGGAGCTTGAGTCTCCTTCGGGACCCGAAGAGGAGGATGGAGTCCCCGAACTGAAGGGGTAGGTCCCGGAGGTTCGTCCGGTGGAGCTCATCCCCTCGCCCGATGCCCAGTACGGTGAGCCCGTACTTTTCCCGAAATCCCACCTGACGAGGGGTGCGCCCTACCAGCTTCGTCCGGGGGGCCAGGACCACCTCCACCAATCCCACTGAATCGGACTCCAGCTCTTGGAGAAGGAGTTCGTCGGCCTCCTCGACCCGAAGTCTCAGGAGACCTCGCAGAACCTGCAGCGTCTCCGGCTTGGCCTTGACCAGAAGGAGATCTCCTACGCGGAGCTCCACCTGGGGATCCGGCGCCACCTCCGTCTCCCCGTCGCGGCGAATTCCCAGCACAGTGAGCCCGGCGGCATCCCCCAGTCGGCTCTCCTCCAAAGTGCGCCCGGCCAGGATGGAGTCCGGGGTGATGCGAAGCGCCAGGAATCGTTCCTCCAGCGCGTACGCCTGGAAGGCCTCCTCCAGCTCCAGGTGCCGGAGCCTCTCCAGGTCCCGTTCGTCCACCAACTCCTGAAGTCGGTCCTCCGGTCCCTGTAGAAGGAGGAGGTCTCCCTCCTGGAGGGGGAAGTCCTCCAGATCGGTGCGGTGCAGGGCGCTCCCCCGTCGCAGGGCCAGGACCAGCACGCCCTTCCGGCTTCGGAGGTCGGATTGATTCAATGTGCGGCCTGCCAGGGCGGAATCCTCCGGAACCTGGGCTTCCGCCATAGACACCCCTCCCGCTCTCAAGAATTCGGCTGCCCGGGAATGGTCTCCAGGCTCCAGGTGGTGTCCCCGACGGAGCTCGGTCAGAAGCTCGGGGCGGCCCTGCACCAGGAGTCGGTCTCCCGACCGGAGAACGGCCTCGGGACCGGGGTCCAACTCCCTTCGGTCCGGGCTCTGGATAGCCAGAACGTGAAGCCCCAATGCGGACCGCAGTCGGCTTTCCGCCAGGGTTTTTCCGTCCAGGTGCGAGCGAGAAGGGAGCCGGACGCGGAAGATCTTCTCCTGTAGGTCGTAGCTCTCGGCCAGCTCTGGGCCCGAGGATCCGGCCCGGGCCGTTCGCGGGTCCCGAGCGGGAAGCAGGTGCCGGCCTCCCAATACCACGAGCCCCGTGCCCACCCCCAGGATCGCCAGTCCCACCGGGGTGAAGTCGAACAGTCCGAAGGGCTCCAGGCCCTGAGAGACTAGGGCGTCGCTGGCCACGATGTTGGGAGGGGTCCCCACGAGGGTCATGAGACCGCCCATGAGGCAGGCCAGGGCCAGGGGGAGGAGGAGCCGGGAAGGGGGGGTGCCCGTCCGTCTGGAGAGGTCCATCACCACCGGGAGCATGAAGGCCGCTACCCCGATGTTATTCATGAAGCCGGAGAGAACACCGGCGGTGAGCATGAGAGTGGCCAGGAGCCGAGCTTCCCCCTGTCCGGCCACTTCCAGAACCCTCCGCCCGATGAGTGCCGCCACGCCCGTTCGGGCCAGTCCCGCACTAAGCACGAACATCCCCGCCACCGTGACTGCAGCGGGACTGCTGAATCCGGCGAGGGCCTCCGCCGGGCTCACCAGTCCCGTGACCGCCAAGGTGACCACCACCAGCAGAGCGGTGAGGTCCATCCGGATCCAGCCGGTGATGAAGAAGACCGATGCCGCCCCCAGGATGGTCAGGACCAGCAGGATGTCGGGGGTCATGGGCATGGCCCGGAACGTAGATTGGGTTTCGGCCACACGGCAATACGAGGTGGGCCACGGGTCCGTTGGCAGGACCACTGTGGTCAGTGTATCGTACAGGGGTCCACGAAACCAATCCTCCAACTGAACGAACGTCCTCATGACCACGAGCGCACGATCCGGCGGCCGGGCCGGTCTTCCCCTGGGGCTGGCGGTTGTGCTCCTTTCGTTGTCCGGAATCCCTCTACACGGATCGTCCCTCGACGGAGTCCCCTCCAAGCCCGACGACCCCACGGCTCAGGCCCATGCCGTCGTGCTGCCCCCTGTGGTGGATGGAGTTTTAGACGAAGCGGTGTGGCAGGAGGCGCCGGTCCTCTCCAACTTCGTGCAGCGGGTGCCCTCCGATGGACTCCCGGCATCGGAGCCCACCGAAGTTCGTATCCTCTACGATGATGAGGCCCTTTACATCGGCGTCTGGCTCTGGGATTCCCGTCCCCAGGAGATCGTGGAGGGTCCGGCCATCCGGAATTCGAGCCTGAACGACTCCGACGCCGTGGTCCTCATCTTCGACACCTTCCACGACCGGCAAAACGGCTACGTCTTCGGCACGAATCCGTCGGGCATCGAATACGACGGACAGGTTACCAACGAAGGCCGGGGCGGTGGACCTGGAGGCGGGGGAGGCGGCGTCAACCTGAACTGGGACGGGAGCTGGGATGTGGCCACCTCCCGGGACGACCGGGGATGGTACGCCGAGTTCCGGATCCCCTTCTCCACCCTGCGCTACCCCTCCGCCGAGGATGCCGTCTGGGGGCTGAACGTCATGCGGCGGCTTCGGCGGCTGAACGAGGAGAGCTTCTGGGCTCCCATCTCCCGGCAGTACTCCCTCTACCGGGTGAGCGAGGCCGGCGTTCTGGAAGGGCTGAATCCCCCGGGCAGCCGGCAGGCCACCGTGAGCCCCTACGTTCTCCAGTCCGCACGGAGGGACTTCGCCGCCGGACAGGAGTCCTTCGAGTACCCCACCGAGGTGGGCGGTGACGCCAAGGTCCAGCTCACCCAGGGGCTCACGCTGGATCTCACCGTGAACACGGACTTCGCCCAGGTGGAGGCGGACGAGGAGCAGGTGGATCTGACCCGCTTTTCCCTCTTCTTTCCCGAGAAGCGGCCCTTCTTCCTGGAGAATTCGGGGTTCTTTCAGGTGGGTACGGGGGGGGCGGAGCTCTTCTTCAGCCGTCGCATCGGGATTGATTCGGGGCTTCAGGTACCCATCCGTGGAGGAGGGAGGCTTTCCGGGAGGGCACAGGGGTTCAACGTGGGCCTCCTCCACATCCAGACCGGGGTGGACGGGTCGCTGGTGGAACCCGGGGAGGGGAGTGGGGACGCCTTTTCCGTCGTTCGGGTGGCCCGTGAACTGCCCAACCGCTCGCAGGTGGGCACCTTCTTTGCGGAGCGTCGTGGCCGGTCGGTGGATGGGGACTGGAATCGCACCTACGCCGTGGACGGACAGATCGGTTTGGGGGACGCCTTCACCCTCTCCTCCTTCGTGGCCCGGACGGAGACTCCGGGGCTCGAGGGTTCAGACCACGCCGCACACGTGTCCGGAGTGTATACGAGCCGGGAGAACCGGGTCATGGTCACCTACCGGGAGGTGGCCGGGGACTTCAACCCTGAGGTGGGATTCCTCTCTCGCCGAGATTATCGCATGGGGTCGGGGTTCTTCATGCATTACATTCGACCGGAGCGCATTTCCTGGTTGAGGGAGATCCGGCCCCACGCCTCCTACAACACCTTCCGGAGCCTGGAGACCGGTTTCGAGCAGTCCGCCCGGCTCCACCTGGACTCCCACTTCGAGTTCTCCAGCGGAGCCCACTTCGAACCCGCCTTCAACTGGGTGCGGGAGGGCCTCGAGCGGCCGTTCACCATCGTGGAGGGGGTGGAGGTTGCGCCGGGGACGTACGACGGCTGGGAGGCGGCCTGGCGTTTCAACACGGACCTGAGCGCACCCCTCTCCCTCCGGGCCCGGTTGGACGCGGGGCATTTCCTTTCCGGCCAACGGCGTGCCCTCTCCGGCGAGGTGGCCTACCGCCACGGTTCGGTGGCCACTCTGGGGGTCCGGTTGGACCACAACCAGGTGGAGCTTGAGGAGGGCGACTTCGATGTGACGCTGGCGGCGCTCCGCGCCGGGTACTTTTTCACCCCCAGACTCTCCCTTCAGTCGCTGGTCCAATACGCGACCCAGCAGGACACCTGGTCGGCCAACGTGCGCCTGGGGTGGCACCACACCGCCGGGACGGGCCTCTTCGTCGTGTACAACGATGCCCGGGGGATCAACGCCCTCCAGGGTCCGCTTCGCCGGTCGCTCATCGTGAAGTACAGCCACCAGTTCGACCTCCTACGCTGAGGGCACCTCCCGCCCCCTGAACCTGAGGGGGCGACCCTACCTCCATCCGGGAAATTCGCCTCGTCTCCGGGGAAAGATTCCCTGGCATCGAGGTCGGCGACAGCCCCGGGGCCCGTAATGCCGCATGGGCGGCTCGGGCCCCGGGACTCCCGTCCCCAGCCGACCCTCCCGCCGCTCCCTCCGTCGCTCTCCCTCCCCACCGTTCCCGGCACCCTCCTTGCACTTGCACACCCATTCCATCACCTCGGCGGATCGCCCGGGAAGTGTGCCATGGACCCGCGGCAGTGCGTCCCAAAGAAATACCCCAGCCAGGGAGCAGAGCGCATGTGGAAGAAGGACGAGGGAGGAGGGAAGGTTTCCGCGACGAAGGGGGCAAAGGCGGAACCTGTCCGGCGGAAGGCGCCCGCCTCCGATTCCGGCCCGGCAGCCACCATCGGCCAGTCCATCTCCATCCGGGGCGACGTCACCGGAGAGGAGGACCTGATCATCCAGGGGAAGGTGGAGGGTTCGGTGGACCTGCAGGAGCATTCCCTGACCATCGGCCCCCACGGTGAGGTAACGGCGGACATTTCCGGCCGCGTGGTGGCGGTGGAGGGGAGAGTGGAAGGAGATGTGGTGGCCGAGGAGCGAGCGGTCCTGAAGGGCTCGGCGTGGGTGAAGGGGGACGTGGCCGCCCCCAGCGTGATCATCGAGGACGGAGCCCGCTTCGTTGGCAGCATCGATATGGGTGAGGGGACCGAAAACGGGAGTCGGAAGCGGCCGAAGTCCTCCCACGCCGGATCAGCCGGAGCCGGGCGCCGACCCGGGACCCCTGGCGACGCCGAGGCACAGAACGGGGCCAAGGGAAGTGATGGGACGCCGGAGTCCGAAGGTAAGAGGGTACATGCCGGAGGCTGAGTCTTGAGGCCTCTGGAGTGGCTTCGCAGGAGGCGTACCCGGGCGGAGTTCATCTCCGCGCCCCGTCCCCCGCATCCATCGGAACCGATGGAGGGCGCGCTCCCGGGGATGAGCTCGCTCCTGTCGGGACTGGGGCCGGGGGAGGTCCGGTCCGTCCTGGACCTGGGGCCTGCCTCCGGGCCCAGCCTCCGGGTGTACAGCGGTTTTGCCCGGTGGGTGCGCTTTGCCAACCTTCCCGGTCGGATGGGTTCCGGGGAGGGGCGGGACCGGATGCTGGGGCCCCTGCCGTCCTCGCCCGGCCCGCCGTACGATCTCATCCTGGCCTGGAATGCCCTGGACGACCTGGTGCCCGAGCTCCAGTCTCAGGTGGTACAGCGCATCGTGGAAGTGAGCGCGCCCTCCGCCCGCCTCCACGCCCTCTTCGACGCCTCTGGGCGACGAACGGCGAGTCCCATGAGGTTCTCGCTTCTGGATCCCGGGCGCATGCTACTCGAGCCTGTGGGACCACCGCGGCCTCGAGGGCCCCAACTGCTTCCAGGCGGGGTGGAGAGCATTCTGGAGCCGTTCCACGTGCTCCGGGGATTCTCCCTGAAGACCGGGTTCCGGGAATACTTGGCGGTACGTCGGAGCAAGTAGGGCTGGGAGCCCGCGTGCGAGGCCCGGGGTGGCCCACCATATTGCGGGTAGGCTGGCTCCCTGGGGACGGGACGGTTCATCTCGCCCCCGGGACTCACGACGCCCGAACCCTGGAGCCGATTCAATGCTCTCGCCTGCGACCTCTCGCACCATTTCCTTTTCCACCCGTGTGGGCTTTCGAAGCTTCCTCGTTTCGTTGCTGGTATCCGGCTTCGCGGCCCTGGGCGCCCCGGCCTCGGCCCTGGGCCAGGCTCCGGAGCGCTTCCAGCCCGACCAGGGCTACACACTCCCCCCGGAGGAGGTCCAGGACTTCTTCCAGAGGGATACCAACTACGCCACGCTGGACCACCCGAGTCCCGATGGTGAGCGATTCCTGGTGCCGCTCCGCACGGAACTCTCCACCCTGGAGCGCATGGGGGAGCGCACCCTCCGCCTGGCCGGTCTGGAGTTCAGACCTGAAGTGGATCGGCCCTGGCACCTGGACACCTATGGGATTTACGGCTTTCGGGTCTTCTCCCTGTCCCAACGGGAGTTCCATGAGGTTACCCTCCCCGAGGACTCCTTTGCCAGCGACTTCATGTGGTCTCCGGACGGGACCCGGATCGCGTTTCTGGTCCACCTTCGGGACGAGACCCGGGTCTGGGTGACGGACGGGTCCGGCAGTGCACCCGAGGCCTGGGGTGACACGCCGATCCTGACGACGCTGGGAACCCGGTCCGGAGGGCAGGGAAGCCGGCCCTCCGACATGCTCCAGTGGACTCCGGAGGGGACCCTCCTCTCGCTGGCCGTTCCTCCCGCCCGGGGCGCGCCCCCCGCTCCCCCGTTGGTACCCGTGAGCCCGGGGATCCGTCGCACGCGTGAGGAACCCCTCCAGACCCGTACCCTTCCCTTC
>SKZC01000196.1 GCA_007127575.1 Gemmatimonadota bacterium | reverse complement strand
GTCGGTGGCGTCCCCTCGGATCACGGGGAAGCCGGCCTCCCGGATCCGATCCGCTACCGCCGGGTCATCGTCCACCACCCACACCGGGTATGGGGTCCCAACCAACATCTCCAGTAGGGTGATCCCTCCCACCCCGCACCCGGCTAGGAGGATGTGCCCCTCCGGCGACTCTTCGTCGGACTGCTCCTCCTTGAACGGATGGATTCGCATGAGGGTGCGGACCACCGGTGAGGTGCACAGCACCGGAGTGAGCATCATGGTGCCCACCGTGAAGAGGGCGATGACGGAGAAGACACCGGAGTCGATCTGACCCAGGAGCATTCCCTGAAGCCCAATGACCAGGGAGAACTCGCTGGTCTGGGACAGGAGAAGTCCGCCTCGGATCCCCGCCCGTGCTGAGAAGCCGGCCCGTTCGCTCATGAGGATGACCAGAGGAGGGGTGACAATGACCACCAGCGCGGCCAGGGCGAGAGCCTGAAGGAACTCGTCCGAGGCTGGAAGGGTGAGGGAGGCTCCCAGGGCCGTGAAGAACAGGGCCGAGAAAAAGTCCCCGAGGGATGTCACCTGGCCACGAACCAGAACGGCCACCGGGAAAGGGGAGAGGGCCACTCCCGCCAGGAAGGCTCCCCCGATGAGGGGCAGGTCCATGAGGTGGGAGATCGCCAGGAAGAGGAAGAGGATGGACAGGACCACCAAGAGGAGGAACTCCTCGTCGTCGGCCACCTTGGGGATGAGCCGGGGAGCCACATACCGCAGGTGGAGTCCGGCCAGGACCATGAGGCCCACCGTACCTGCCAGTCCCGCCAGGATCGCCAAGGCTCCGTCGCCCATCCGGGTCACCACGGGGATGAACAGGATCACCAGGAGATCCTGAAGGAGGAGAACCCCCATCACCGTGCGCCCCAGGGGAGTGTATAGCTCGGCTCGACGCTGCAGAAGCCGGAGCACCACCAGGGTGGAGGAGGCGGCCACCGCCAGGCCAAGGTACATGGCGGTCTGCACTCCGAACCCCAGGAGGAGGGAGGAGCCCACCCCGGCCAGCCCCAGAACGAAGAATTGGAGGAATCCGATTCCGGCGGCGGTGGCACGGAAGCGTCCCACTCGACGAGGGTTCATCTCCACCCCCGCCACGAAGACCACGACGGTGACCCCGAGGATGAGGGCCTCCTCCAGGAAATCTTCCGGGATGGGGAGAAGCCACGACGCCATCACGCCCAGGAGGATAAGGAGGGGGATGGACGGGATCCGGCGAACGTGGGAGATCCAAAACCCTACGGCGGCGGCCAGAAGGAGAACGGCGATGGAGGTCACGGACCCAGTCCCCCCTTCTCGGCCAGGACCGCGGCAATGGCGTCGTTACCGGCCCGGTGAACGTCGATGAGGTAGTCCACGCCCAGGTCGCGGAGCTCCTGGAGACTGGTGGGGTCGAAGGCGTTGATGGCGCTGGGGATCCCGGCCCGGTGAGCCCTGTAGGCCAGGAGGCGGTTCACCTCCTCGATGTGGAGGGCGGAAATCAGGATCCGGGCATGCTCCAGGTCCGCTTCCTCCAGGGTGGCCCGGTACTCCACGTTTCCCAGGAGGGTTTCACACGGCAGCCCTTCCAGCTTCGTCGGGTCCGTATCCAACGCCAGGACCTGGTGGCCTCCCTCGTGAAGGCGGACGGCCAGCTCCCGACCGAGGGAGTTCATGCCCACCACCACGATATGTCCCTCCCGGTCTACGCTTTCCTCCATCCTTCCCCCTTCTGCCGCCCGGAAAAGGGAAAGGATGCCGGTCCCCTTCAGGACTCGGTAGAGCTGGTGGTTGTAGATGATCATGAAAGCCGAAGCGGCGATGGTCACCAACCCCACCAGGGCGATGAGGGAGAGGATCTCATCGCCGATGAGGCCCGTGGCCAGACCCATGGCGGCGAAGATGAAGGAGAACTCGGAGATCTGAGCGACGGTGACGCTGGTGAGGAAGGAAGTCCGCTCCCCGTATCCCATTCGGGCAATGAGGAGCATGAAGATGAACGGGTTCCCCAGGAGGACGAAGAGGGAGAGGAAGACTGCGGACCGCCAGACCTCGCCCACCGCTCCGAACTCCATCTGGATTCCCAAAGAGACAAAGAAGACGGCGATGAAGAGGTTCATGAGGGGGTGAACCCTCCGCCGGAGATCCTCGTTGTAGGGAAGCTGGGCCAGGCTGATTCCCGCCAAGAAGGCACCGATCTCCAAAGAGAGCTGCAGGGCCTCGGCGCCAAGCACGAAGAGAAAGCAGAGCGCCAACCCGCAGATAAGGAGTGCCTCCTGAGAAGAGGCCACCCGACGGAGGAGAGGGGGGAGGACGACCTTGGCGGCCACCGCCGCTCCCACCAGCAATAGCCCCATCCCTCCGAACGCCAGACCCAGGTTGGCCAGGACCTCTCCCGCTTCCAGGGTCTCCTCCCGACCCAGTCCGGCCAGGAAGGTGAGGGCCACCACCACCACCAGGTCCTGGACCAGGAAGATCCCCACGGCGATGCGCCCATACACCGAATCCAGCTCCCCCTTCTGGTCCAGGAGCTTTACCACCACCACGGTGCTGGAAAAGGTGAGGGCGGTGGAAATGAAGATGCTCTCTATGAGGTCGAAGCCCAGGAGCAGGCAGAAGGCGAGCCCGCCGGCGGCGGTGAAGACCACCTGCCCCAGTCCCGCCACCACCGCCACCCGGCCCACGTCCTTGATCTTTTCCAGGGACAGCTCCAGCCCCACCAGGAAGAGAAGGAGGGCAATGCCCACCTCGGAGATGAGGTGAACGGCATCCGTCACAGTGACGAGGCCCAGGACAGGACCCAGGAGGAGTCCCGCCACGATGTACGCCACGATGGAGGGCACGTTGAGGAAGCGGGCGAAGAAGGTACACACCGCCCCGCCCAGGAGGATGTAGCCCAGTTCGCCCAAGACGGCGAAATCGAAGGTCATGGGCCGTCCATGCAGAGAATGAACCCAGGAGTGGAAGCGTGGAAGCGGTGGGAAAGATGCACCCGGACCGTCCCACCTGGAAAGAGGACCGCCCCGGAGGCCGAAGCCCCCGGGGCGGAAGTTCCATCACCCCCGACCGGACAGGCTTCTAGCCACACTCGCTATGGCCGCAGACGTGGCACTTCACGCACCCTTCCTCGTAGGCGAGCTGGCCGGTGCCGCAGTCGGGACACGTCCCCAGGAAGGTCTCCCCCCCTCCGCTGGGGTTGGCAGTGGGGGCCGGGTTGGGGGCGGCGCCCCCCCGAGCGGGGCCTCCCGTGGCGCTGATGGGCAG
>SKZC01000477.1 GCA_007127575.1 Gemmatimonadota bacterium | reverse complement strand
GGCGGAAGCCATGGGCCTGGTGAACCGTGTGGTTCCGGTGGACGAGCTGGAGGCGGAGGGGTGGCGGTGGGCCCAGGAGATCCTGGACAAGAGCCCCCTGGCCATCCGTCTTCTGAAGAGCTCCTTCAACGCGGCGGTGGACGGCCAGGCGGGCCTCCAGGAGCTGGCCGGGAACGCCACCCTCCTCTTCTACATGACGGAGCAGGCCAAGGAGGCCAAGGACGCTTTCCTGAGGAAGGAGAAACCCGACTTCCGGAAGTTTCCCTGGCTTCCGTGGTGAGCCCGGACGGCGGCTCGGTTGTGGCGGCTCGGGCATGGGTAATGGCCGTCCGTCCGGCCACCCTTCCGGCGGCCGTGGCCCCGGTGGTTCTGGGCACGGCGCTGGCCTGGAGCCGAGGGCTGGCTGAACTTCTCCCGGCCGCCGCCGCTCTGGCGGGGGCCCTCCTGATCCAGATGGCCACGAACCTGGCCAACGACTACTTCGACTTCCAGAAGGGAGGAGATCGAGGGGATCGGGTGGGTCCGGTGCGAGTGGTGCAGGCGGGAATTCTTCCCGCCCGCTCCGTCCTCAGGGGCGCCCTCCTCCTCCTGGCGGCGGCGGTTCTGGTGGGAACCTATCTCGTCTGGATCGGAGGGTGGCCGATTCTGGTCATCGGGGTGCTCTCGGTTCTCTGTGCCCTGGCCTATACCGGGGGGCCCTACCCTTTGGCCTACCACGGATTGGGGGATCTTTTCGTCTTCCTCTTCTTCGGACTGGCGGCGGTGGGGGGGACGTACTGGGTGCAGGCGTTGGAATTCTCCGGAGACGTTCTGTTGGCCGGTGCCGGCGTGGGGTTCCTGAGCACAGCGGTTCTGGTGGTGAACAACGTCCGGGACCGGGAGACTGACGAGGTGGCCGGAAAGCGGACGCTGGCCGTGCGCCTGGGCGTCACCGGCAGTCGGGTCCAGTACGTCCTCCTGGTGGTCCTCGCCATGACCGTTCCGGCGCTGGGGGTGGTCCTCTTCCAGTGGACTGGGTGGACCCTACTGGGGCTCATGGCTCTCCGGCCCCTCTTTGGAGCCACCACCACCCTCCTGACCTTCGCCGACCCCGGAGAGCTGAACCCGGTTCTCGGTCAGACGGCCCGCGGCCTCACCTGGTACGCCGGATTGGTCTCCGTGGGCTTCGCCCTCGGGGACTGGACCGGCTGATCTCCATGAGTGGGATACAGCTCTCCGGCACCGGCACCCATGGATCGATTCCCGCAGCCTGGGTCGAGGGGGCAGCCCGCCTTCTGGAGCATGAGGGGGGCACGCCGCCCGCCTCCGTGGCCCTCCTGGTCCCGCCCGATCCCCAAGGGATCGCCTTTCTTCTGGGGGCCGCCAGGGTGGCTCGTCGGATCTCCCCTCTCCACCCGGGGTGGGCCCTGGAGGAGGTGGGACGCGCCTTGGCTCTCCTGGAGCCCGACGTGGTGGTGGCGGGAGACTCCGAGGCCCTTCCGGAGCTCCCCGGCTCGGTCCGGGTCATCCGCACCGGCGAGCTGATCCGCGGGGGAAGTGGGAGTGGCGGTTCGCCGGAGACGTTTCCGCCCTCGGAGGTCCAATGGGTGCTTTGGACCTCCGGGAGCACGGGAAACCCCAGAGGAGTGGTGCTCACCGGGGAGTCCTTCGTCGTGTCGGCCCGGTCCTCGGCCCTTCGCCTCGGGCTGGGTTCTGAGGACCGCTGGTTGGCCTCCCTCTCTCCTGCCCATGTGGGAGGTCTCGCCCTCATCCTCCGGGCTCACATCTTGAAGACTTCGTTGTCAGCCGTGGGCCCTTTTGATCCGGAGAGATTCTCCCGGGCCGTGGATGAGCTTGGGATCACCCACGCCTCTCTGGTTCCGGTACAGCTCCGCCAGGTGATGGAGGTCCGACGGGGCAAGCGGTTCCCCCATGGATTCCGATCTCTTCTCCTCGGGGGGGACGCGGCTCCGAAGGGGCTCCTGGCCGAGGCCCGGGATCAGGGGATCCCCCTGGCGCTGACCTGGGGCATGACCGAGGCGGCTTCACAGGTGGCCACGGCTCCTCCCCCCCTGGTGCGGGAGAAGCCCGGGACGGTGGGTCCTCCCTTGAACGGCGTGGAGGTGAAGGTGGACGAGACGTCAGGGGAGCTGTTCGTTCGGGCGCCCACCTTGGCCGCCGGGCTGTTTCGGGGGCCGGATTCAGGGCTTTCGCCCCTTCCCACCTCCGAGGATGGCTGGTACCCTACCGGCGATGTGGGACGAATCGATGGGGAGGGACACATCTGGGTCACCGGACGAGCTTCCTCCCGGATCGTCACCGGCGGAGTGACGGTGGATGCCGGGGAAGTGGAGGCGGCCCTTTCCCTGGATCCCCGGATCCGGGAGGCGGTGGTGGTGGGATGGCCTGACCCGCGGTGGGGTGAACGAGTGGTGGCGTGGGTGGTGCCGGAGGAGGGGGAGTCCGTCCCGTCGTTGGAGGACCTCCAGGAACGCCTCCGGACTCGGCTTTCAGCCGCGAAACTGCCCCGGGAACTGGTGACGCTTCGGTCCTTCCCCCGGACCGCCACAGGAAAGGCGGATCGATCCCGTCTCGGGCCCCTGGACCCGGAGACCCGCTCCGGTCTCCGTGGGCACCTACCTTGAACCTGGCAACGAGATGACGATGGATCTCTTCGAAACCTACCGTTGGCGCGGAATGTTGCACGATCACACGGAAGGGGCCGAGGCCGCGTTTCGCCGGGAGGAGATGACGGCCTACATCGGCTTCGACCCCACGGCGCCCAGCCTTCACGTCGGATCCCTTCTCCCCATCATGGGGCTCGTTCACCTTCAGCGGGCCGGCCACCACCCCATCGCCTTGGTGGGAGGAGGGACGGGTCTCATCGGGGATCCGTCGGGAAAGACGCAGGAGCGGCAGCTTCTGACCCGGGAGGACGCGGAGGCGAATCAGGAAGGGATCCGGAGCCAGCTCGAGCAGTTCCTGGACTTCGACAGTGCCGCGAACCCCGCCCGGATGGTGAACAACCTGGAGTGGCTCGGAGAGCTCTCGGCGCTGGATTTCCTTCGGGAGGTGGGAAAGCACTTTTCGGTGAACGCCCTCATCCGCAAGGAAACCGTCCGACGGCGACTGGAGGCGGACGATGCCGGGATCTCGTACACCGAGTTCTCCTACATCCTCCTCCAGGCCTACGACTTCCTGCGGCTCCACGATCGATGTGGGTGCCGGGCCCAACTAGGAGGGAGCGACCAGTGGGGCAACATCACCAGTGGGATCGACCTGGTGCGCCGCGTCCGGGGAACGGC
>SKZC01000494.1 GCA_007127575.1 Gemmatimonadota bacterium | reverse complement strand
CCAGCATCATGACTCCAGAGCTGTGGGGGTGCAGGGGTACATAGACGCTCGACTGCCAACGAGTCTCTGACTCGGCCTTCTAGCTCCCGGGCACGACGAGAACCGGAACGGGAGATCGACGTGTGAGGCTTTCCGCCACGCTTCCCAGGATGAACCGGTCCACTCCTCCGGCCCCGTGGGTTCCGGTGATGAGGAGCCCGAATTCCCCACTGTCCAGGCGAGCGGCGATGGCATCGGGGGGCCACGCCCCCACCTCCGCCAACTCCACTTCCGTCTCCACGTCCTCCCCGTGTTCCTTCACCAGGGCCTCCAGCTCCTTTCCGGCTCGGGCCCGTGCCTCATCGGCACGTTCGAACATTTCATCCGCCACGTGCTCCCCTCGACCTTCGAGAAACGCGTTTTTCCAGCGAGGCTGCGGAACGTGGAAAATGGTGATGGGGGTATCCAGCGCCAGGGCCCACTGACGGGCAACCTCCAGCACCCCGGACGCGTGCGCCGAGAGATCCACCGCCGCCATGATCCTGGAGGGCTTTCCGTTGGGGACTCCCCGGGCCACCAACACCGGGGACGGCGAGGTCCGGAGCGCCCGGTCCGTCGTGGTCCCCAGAAGGGACTCCACCCAGCGGCGCCGACCCGCGCCCAGAACCAGAACACCCCCATCCACCTTCCCGGCATATGCCGTCAGCTCCCTGGAGGGACGCCCCACCCTCAGGGTCACCTCGGACTCGGCACCCTTTTCGCCCCACTCCTTGAGCTGCTCCCGGACCCGTCCGCGAGCCTCCTCCAGGATCCGATCCAGCGCCTCCGGGTGCTTGGACCGGAGGATCTGGAGGCCCGCCTCCGTGGGAACCTTCTCCACCACGTGCACCAACTCCTGCGCAAAGCCGGTCCACTCCCCGATGCGCCGCGCCCACCGCAGCGGAGCTCCGCTCGCATCATCTAAATCCAACCCCACCAACAACTTAGACATCGAAATCTCCTATCTCGGTGGAAGTCCCGGGACGCCCACGGTCCCGGTAACCAGTGCACGTCCGGGCCCGCCTCGTCAATCGTCGATCCTGGCAGCTTCCGGAAGAACCCCCTCCTCACGGTAGCGTTTTAGCTTCCGGTAGAGCGTCCTCCGGTTGATCCCCAGGATCTTCGCCGCCTCTCCCTGGTGCCACTGGGTCTCTTCCAGCGTCTTGAGGATGTACTCCTGCTCCAGCCGCGCCAGGTCCCAGAGCTCGTCCCTGGCTCGCTCCACCAGCGCCTGGCCTCCAGACTGTCGACTGGACGGCGCCCCCTGGGGCTCGAAGGGGATGGAACTGGCCCCGGCGTGCATGATCAGCGCCCGTTCGATGAAGTTCTCCAGCTCCCTGACGTTCCCCGGCCAATCGTAGGCCATCATGCGCGAGAGCGTGTCAGGGAGGAGGGGAGGGGCATCCACTTGGTTCTCCTCCGCGAACCGGTCCCGAAAGTGGTTCGCCAGGAGGGGGACGTCCTCCTTGCGCTCCCGGAGTGGTGGCACCCGGATGGGGAACACGTTGAGCCGATAATACAGATCCTCCCGAAAGCTCCCCTCCTCGACGTGCTCCGCCAGGTCTTCGTTGGTGGCGGCGACCAGTCGGAAGTCCACGGGAACGGGCTCGCGACCTCCCACCGGCTGGATCACCCGTTCCTGGAGCACACGAAGGAGCTTAACCTGGATGGCCGGAGTCACCGTGCTGATCTCGTCCAGGAAGAGGGTCCCGCCTGCGGCGGTCTCGAAGAGACCGCGCTTGCTCTGAATGGCTCCGGTGAAGGACCCCTTCGTGTGTCCAAAGAGCTCCGACTCCAGGAGGCTCTCGGGCAGGGCTGAGCAGGTCACCGGCACGAAGGGCTTCCTCCGACGGCCCGAAAGGTCGTGGATCGCCCGAGCCACGAGCTCCTTTCCCGTCCCGGTCTCACCGACGATGAGGACGGAAGCCCGGGTGGGTGCCACCCGCTCCACCAGATCGAAGACCCTCTGGAGGGCGGGGGATCGTCCCACGATCCTCTGTCGAATGCTTCCCGGGACCTGGGAGCGAAGCTGAGCCACCTCCCGCCGGAGTTCGGCTTCTTCCCGGGCGCGCTCCAGGACGAGCAGGAGCTCTTCCGTGCGAAACGGTTTGTTGATGTAGTCGAAGGCCCCGAGCTTCATCGCCTCCACTGCGGTATCTACCGAGCCGAAAGCGGTCATGACGATGAACTGGGCATCCGTCTGAACGGCGGGCGCCGCGGAAAGGACGTTGAGCCCGTGCATGCCGGGTAGATTCAGATCCAGTAGCACCAGATCGTAGAGGTGGGCGTCCAACGCCTTCAGCGCTTCCTCTCCGCTCTCCACCGGGTCCACTCGGTACCCCTCTTCGCCCAGGGTGGCCACGAGAAGGTCTCGCACGACGGCTTCGTCCTCCACCACCAGGACCTTGGCAGGAGGAACCGTGGCGCCGCTGCCTCCTTCCCGCGCTTCGGTCACGGAAGGCTCCCCCCTGCGGGAGGCTCCGACGCCGCCGGCAGCCGGATCACGAAGGTGATGCCGGGCCCATCAGGGTCGCCCAAGCCGAGAACTCCTCCTTGTTGTCGGACCAACTGCGCCGCCGTGTAAAGCCCCAAGCCCGCACCCTCCCACCCGCTGGTGAACGGCTGAAAGATCCAAGCCTCCTTCCCCGGTTCGACTCCGGGGCCGGAGTCGGAGATCCGGATTTCCCCCCCCCCGGCTTCCTGCCGGGTTTCCAGCCGAACCTCCCGAGGGCCCTCCCAACCGTCCATGGCCTTCAGGGCGTTGGCCACCAGTGCCAGGAGTACCTGTCGTAGCTGCCTGGGGTCCGCCTGGGCCAAGGGTAGATTCGAGTCCAGCTCCATGGTGAACTGGATCCCCCACTCGGACCACGGAAGGGCCTCCAGCCTCCGCACCAAATCGTTCACCTCCACGGGACGGAGCAGGGGCTCCAGCGGGCGGGCCACGGCCACCAGGTCCCGGGCCATCCCGGACAGGCCGCTGGTCTGCCGCTCCAGTACGTGGATCTCGCGGGCGCCCTCGGCCAGGGACGCACTCTCGCCCAGCCTTCGTAGACGTGCCAGAGCCACCTCCATGGCGGTCAGGGGACCTCCGAGGCCCTTGGCGACCTCCCCCGCCAGGTGCCGGATGGCGTGAAACGGGTCATCCGTGAGGGACACCACGGCGGGGAGCATGGACGCTACCTCCCGACTCCCCCCTGAACTTCGGAACACCTCCCAGCGGGGTGATTCCGGCGAGTCCGGCCCACCCGAGTCGTTCACACCTTCCCGCCGGCACCCGGAGGAAGGCCAGGTAGGCATCGGGACGCTCGCACCCATGCCCACGCGCTCCACTCCCCCGGGTATGCGGGCCAGGGGTAGGGGAAACGCCTCCCCTCCACTCAGTCCGAGGCGGGACCGTGCCCGGGGGTTGGCGTACACCAAAGCTCCGGCAGCCCGGTCCACCACCCACACCTCCCCTTCTTCCCGGCTCAGAACTTCGTCCAGAAGCGCTGCGGGAAGAACATACGAGATTGCCGGGCTACTGGTCGGCATCCCCTGCCACCACGCGGAGCACGTCAAAGGTGGTGACGATCCCCACCAACATGTCGTCCTTCACTACCAACGCTCGATGGATCCGGCCTTCCACCATGAACCGGGCGGCTTCCCAGATGGTCATGTCCGGGTCCACGGCGTAGGCCACCGGGGTCATGACCTCGTCCACCGTGGTCTCGTCGAACTGGGATCCACGTATCTCCTCCCACGCCCCTTCCGGCAGAAACCCCCACTCCTCGGGAGCCACGAAGAATCCCTCTCCCCACACCTCTTCGTCGTCCAGGTCGCCGGACTCCGGAGGCGCCGCCGGAGCCGGAGAACCGGCCCACTCCCCTTCCCCCCCCTGGGCGGCGAGTCGGACCACATCCGTTTGGGAGACCACGCCCACCACCTTCCGCGCTTCATCCAACACGGGGACGCCGCTCACCGACTCCTCGCTAAGAAGCTCCACCAGCTCTCGGATGGAGGTACCCCGGGTCACCGTGATCACATCCGTCTGCATGATATCAGCCACCGTCCGCACTTTGTCCTCCTCGTCGGTCGTCCGTTGAGACTCCACCTCCCAATCCCCAACCCGCTCCGCCGGGCCGAGCTCGGTCTGAGAATACCCGTCAAGATGCGTGCCGGAGCTCCGAATCCCTTGCGTGGCGCTCCTCCCCGAGCGGCTGCGTGTTTTCGTGCCGCGAACTCACAGTGAAATGCACCGGAAGGTAGCTGGCAAGTGGGACACTATGTCTCACCCGGTGGCCCGGCGCCTGAATGGGGCAGAGTGGCCCGGAGCGAGACACAACCTTTCCCGTAGGATTCCCCTCGCCTATCTTGACGACAGCCCCCACTGCCTATCGCTCAGCCCTGGGGCGGGCCCTGCCCCAACGAGCTCCCGTGACCGAACCGGCTCTCCTCCACCGAGATCTCCTTCCGGACGTGCTGGACACGCTGGACGCGGTGGTGGTGGTTCTGGACACGGACGAGCGCATCGCCCTCTTCAACCGTTGTGCTCAGGAGATTTCCGGCTACACCGAGGATGAAGTCCTGGGCCGGAGGTTCTGGGAAGTCCTCATCCCACAAGACGAGCAATCCAAGGCGCGAGCGGCTTACCGGCGAGCCCTGGCCGGCGACCACCTGGACGGATACGAGCGCGGCTGGATCCACCGAAAAGGTGGGCGCCGCCTCCTGTCATGGCGTACCCGGACCCTCCGTGGACCGGACGGCTCGGTGGAGTACCTTCTCGCCACCGGCGTCGACGTCACGGACCGCCGACAGGCGGAGGCCCACGCCGAGGCCTTCGCCGCCGAGGACCTCATGCGAGAAGCCCGCACCGAAGCCCTCCGCATCTCCGAGAAAAAGCTCTCCGGCATTGTCTCCCTGGCGCAGGACGCCATCATCTTCGTGGACGAGACGCAGACCATCACCCTCTTCAACGAAGGTGCGGAGAGGATTTTCGGATACACGGCCCAGGAAGTGGTGGGCCGCCCGCTGGAGGTCCTGATTCCGCCGGGGGCCAAGAAACGCCACCGGGACCACGTCGAGACCTTCGGTGAGTCCTCCGTGCAGGCTAGGAGGATGGGAGATAGGCACAGCATCGAAGGGCTTCGGAAGGACGGGACCCGCTTTCCCGCCGACGCCTCCATCGTGAAGCTGGACGTGGGGGAGGAACGGATCTACGCCGCCCTCCTGCGCGACGTGACCGAGCGAGTGGAGGCCCAGAAGAAGCAGCGATTCCTGGCCGACGCAGGGGAGGCCCTTGCCTCCACCCTGGACTACCCGGAGACCCTGTCGAGCATTGCACGCCTCGCCCTGGGCTCCCTGGCCGACTTGTGCATCATCGATGTAGTCCAGAAGGACGGCACCGTTCAGCGGCTCACCTCGGTCCACCGCGAACCCGCTCGCCAGGAGGCTGCAGACCGGCTCCGAGACATCCCACTGGACCGAGACCGTCCCCACCTCATGTGGAAGGCCCTGAGGCAAGGGAGATCCGACCTGCGAGCGCGGGTCACTCCGACTCACCTGAAGGAGATGGCCCAGGGGCGGGAGCATCTGGCCCTCCTGGAGGACCTTGGGCTATCCTCCTTCATGGTGGTGCCTCTGCGCACCCGAGAGCGGGTCACGGGAGCGGTCCTGCTGGCGTCCTCCGATCCGGAACGCCGCTACACCGAATCGGACCTATGGCTGGCGGAGGAGCTGGGCCGCCGAGCGGGCCTGGCCATGGACAACTCCCGTCTGTACCAGGAGGCCCAATCGGCCCTCCAAGTGAGGGACGGAGTCCTGAGCATCGTCTCCCATGACCTGGGCAATCCGCTCCAGGCCATCTCCATGGCCGCCCAGGCACTGGATCGATCCGTCCCCAAGGACGATGCGCGGGGCCGGTACTACCTGGACGCCCTGCACCGATCCACCCAACTCATGGAGCGGTTGATCAGGGACCTACTCGAGATTCGGCGGATGGAGGAGGGCCACCTGTCCCTGAAGGTCGAGCCCCAGGCACCGGGCCCCATGGTCTCCTCCGCCCTAGAGCTTGTGGAGCCCCTGGCCTCCGTGAAGTCCGTGGCCCTCATGGACCGGGTGTATGGGGCCCTGGAGCCCAAGGTCCGAGCGGACCGGGACCGGGTCGTTCAGGTTCTCTCCAACCTGTTGGGCAACGCGGTGCAGCACACTCCTGAAGGCGGAACGGTCACGGTTGAGAGCGTGGCGGAAGAACGCCACCTCCGGATCGTCGTCACCGACACCGGCGTGGGAATCCCGAAGGAAGAGCTGGGGCAGATCTTCCACCCCTTCTGGCAAACGCCGCGGAACCCGGGAAAGGGGATCGGTTTGGGCCTGACCATCGCCCGGGAGATCGTGGACGCCCACCAGGGCTGTATCTGGGCGGAGAGCGCTGCCGGTGGCGGCGCTTCCGTCCAGTTCACCCTCCCCTACGCCCGGGAAGACGCCCCGGACGATTCCCAGTGACCCGACCGGGACTCGTCCCTGGGGGGGACGCGCTCGCCCCTTGGGGGCCGGGTCAGTCCTCCTCGATAATCCGGCAAACCAGGATGGGCAGCTCCGCTCCGCGAATCACCTTGTCGGTGACGCTCCCCAGCACCACCCGGGCCACTCCACTCCGGCCGTGACTGGACATGGCCACCAGGTCCGCAGAGCTGTCCCGAACCTCCTCGAGAATCCCCCGGGCCGCATCCTCCGCTTCCCGAACCGTGACCCGCTCTACCTTGTTCACCCTCCCCCGGACTCCCTCCAGATAGGACCGGAAGCTCTTCTTCTGCTCCTCCGCGTCGTACGCCTCTCCCACCACGTGCGGAAGGTAGGTGGAACTCATGGGGAAGGGATGGGGGAGCACGGCCACCAACGAGAGGCGAGACTCGTACAGGGAGGCCAGCTCTTCTGCCGGGCCCAGGATCGCCTCCGCCGTCTCGGATCCATCCAGGGGGACCAGGATGTCCTGGAAGGCCGGGGTACGACCGAGGTCCACCTCACCGTCCTTCTCGGGTCTCACCAGAAGGAGGGGCGAAGCCGACCGCCGCAGGAGTCCGTCGGTGACGCTCCCCACCCAGGCCCGCTCCAGACGGCCTCGACCGTGGGTGGTCATCACCACCAGGTCCGGATGGGTGGTCTCGATCTCCTTGGCCAGCATTCGGACCGCAGGGCCCACGAGCACCTTCGTCTCGGGCTCGGCGCTGAGACCCGCTTCCTGCAAGCGCTCACCCACATCTTCCAGGTATTGCGCCGTCCGGGACCGAGCCTCGGCGAACCACCCCTTCACCGCTCCGTCCTCCCCTTCCACGAAGGGAACGGGAGGCACCTCCGTCACCGCGGAGAGCAGACGGATCCGCCCCCCTGATCGCTCTGCGATCCCCAGCGCCGCCGGAAGGGCGAACTCTGCGAAGCGAGATCCGTCCAGGGGAACGAGAATATCCTTGAACATCCAATTGCCTCCGGGCTGGTGATGGACTCGAGGACCCCGGATTCAACGGGGTCCGGGGTCGTTTCGAACCCCAGGCCCCCCCTACCGGCGACCCACCTCCCCGGTTCCAGTGCATCACCTGTGCCACGGCAGACCGGCGACCCTGAACCGGTGTCGCGGCAACCTCAGCGGCCCCCGACGAGGGTCGTACGGCCTTTTGGGGTTCCTCCAACTCGTGGGGGCGGCACCTCACGGGCAGGAGGGACCCGGACGGCTCTCGGACCCGCCGCCCGGTGAGCACCAATAGCCCAATGTGGGTCATAAAGACCCCCAACCCTTCCGCGGATAGGGGGGAGACGGCGGGGGAGCGGCGGGGGAGCCACGTCATGGGAGCTGGCACGAAACTTCCACCGCCGGGCCGGAACCATCCTGCCCCTGCCGCTTCTCCACGCCCGTGCCGGTCTGGGTCGCCCGTACCCGTCTTCCACAAGTGGGGTGACGGCCCAGCGGCCCTTCCGGCGCCATGGCGTCCTGAGGTGCCGGATACGATCCCGGGCAGGAGGGTGGCCTCGGCGGAAACGGAGGAGAGGAGTGGGGCAGCGCATACTGGTGGCTACGGATGGCACGGACGGGTCCCTGGGGGCCCTTCACACGGCCCGCAACCTGGAGGAGCGGGGGGAAGCCTCCGTCCGCGTCGTCTCCGTGGTGAAGGGACTGTATCCGGCGGAGACCGGGCTCATGGAAGAGTGGGCCGTAGACGAGATGCGGGAGACGGGGATCCGGAAGCGGACCCGGGAGGTCCTGAATCAGCTCCAGGAGCTGGGCCGGGAAGAGTGGCCCCTGGGAGTGCGAACCGGTTCCCCCTCCCAAGCGGTCGTTGAGGAGGCACGGAGCGTCGGTGCCACCCTCCTCCTCATGGGATTGGGACGCCGGCGGCCTCCGGACCGGTTTCTGGGGACCGGACTGCCGGCCCGGGTGACAGGGCTCTCGCCCGTTCCCGTTCTCGCGGTGGAAGGGGAACGGCGCCGACTGCCCATCAAGGTCGTGGTCGGGGTGGACTTCAGCTCCTTTACCCCTTTGACCATCAGCGCCACCGCCTTCCTCACCGGGCCCGAAGCCCGGGTGGACCTCCTCCACGTGATGTCCCTCCCCCGCGGGAGCCGTACCGGGTGGCTCGAAGGTTACCGGGAGCGGGCGAGCCAGGCGCTGGAGCCGTGGCGGGACGAGTTGTCGAAGGGGACGGCGCTCCAGGTCCGGACTCACGTCCTGGCCGGAGACCCATCCACCGCACTCCTGGGATTCGCACGGGATCGAGGAGCGGAGCTCCTGGTCGTGGGGAGTCACGGCCACTCTTTCCTGGAGCGAGCCCTCATTGGGTCCGTCCCGGGCAAGCTTCTTCGGGCTGCAGATTGTGCGGTCTTCGTCGTCCCGGGAGGGCAGCCCTCGGAGTGATTCGGCGGCCTCTCAGTCCCTGGGAAGAAGGTCCACGTGGTTGGCTGCCAGAAATGCCAGAACGGCCAGAACCACAGCGTTGTGCTGCAAATCCTCCGCCGGCAGGCGTTCGTAGACATCCATGGAGGTGTGGTGAGTCCGGGCCCCGTACTCCAGGGGGTCCTGAATGAACTGGAAGCCGGGCAGACCCGCCTCCTGGAAGGACAGGTGGTCCGTGCCCCCGGCGTGCCTCAGCGAGGTATGCCGAACGGAGATGGAGTCCGAATCCACCCACTGAAGCCACTCCTGGAAGATGGGCTGGGCCTGCCGATTCCCCTGAAGGCTGATGCCCCGGATGGCTCCCGCCCCGTTGTCCACGTTCAGGTAGAGAGAGAACGTGCCATGGGCCGGGGCCGGTTCGTCCACGGTTCCGTAGTGGCGAAGCACGTGGACCCGAGATCCCACTAGCCCCTGCTCCTCTCCCGTCCAGAGAGCCAGGCGGACGGTCCGATCCAGGGCCACGTCGGTCCGACTCAGAATCCGCATGGCCTCCATGACTACGGCAACTCCGGCGGCGTTGTCGGTGGCCCCCGTCCCCAGATGCCAGGAATCGAAGTGGGCCCCCAGGGTCACCACCTCCTGGGGCCGTCGGTCTCCGCCGACCTCGCCCAGGATGTTGAACCCGTTTGCGGGCTCGTCGCTCCAGACGTTTTCCACGTCCAGCTCCATCCGGACCCGTAGCCCGCGACGGACCAGCCGGTAGATCCGTCCGTAGTGCTCCGCGGCCAAGGAGAGGACCGGGACGCTGTGTTCCTCGGGCCCCTGGAGGCTCGCCCCACTCACATCCAGATGCACCGTCCCTCCTCCCGGAGGTCGGGAAGAAGCCGTGAGCACAGCCAGGGCCCCCTCGTGGCCATAGTGTTGAAGTCGCTCCCTCACGGTGGGCTCGTCCGCTGCCCCCGGCGCCTCTTCGGGCCTCTCGACGCTCACCGAGGGAGGGGGGTCGCTGGGGGGCTCCCGGGCGATCCGTTCCAACTCGTCCCGACTCAGACGTTCGGCCTGAGGCTCGAAGAGGAGGGGGAGATGGGGCTCCGGAGCCATGAGGACCACCTTGCCCTGGACTCCACTTGTCCGAGGGCCCTGCCTTCCTGGCTCCTCCGCTTCGGGCAGAAAGGGGGAAAGGACTACATCGGCCTCCATGGGTCCCGCCGTGCCGGGGGTCCAGGGGTGGGGATGAGCGATGACGGGAAAGGGCATGGGTTCCAGGACGTGAGCCACCATCCTCCGATTCGACCACCCTCGGCCGAAGGGGCCCCACCATTCCAGCCTGGGCTCCCGAACTCCCCATTCTCCGAGTCGATCCAGCACCCAGTGAGCGGCGGCCAGGGTCTCGGGGGCCCCGGTGAGCCGGGGACCGAACACATCGGTGAGCTCACCGGCCCACTCCATCACCTGGGAGCGCTCGAACCCTTCCGCCTTGAGCAGCTCCACGGCCTCCTCCACCTCCGAAGGGGAGGCTGTCCGGTCCGTTTGAGCTTCCGCGGAGGCGGGCCAGAAGGGTATAAGGAGAACGAGGCCGGCGATGGTCAGGGGCCGGCGAAGCCGGTGCAGGCCGGACCTCGGAGGGGGAATCGGTGGGTGCTCCATCACACGGAGGGGGTGGGCAGGGGACGGGACGTAAGCGGGACTCCCGGTAGTATGAATGAGGAGACCGGGGGAAACAATGGTGGGCCTGGCTCGGTCGGCCCACGCCCAGCGTCCTTCCGTCCTGGCCTTGGGTCATTATGCCCTCGCCGGAACCATGGGGTCCCCCGGGGATTAGAAGAGTGAAGAGGGTAGGCTCCCCAAGGGGCCCCTATCCACCACGTCCAGGCGGCTCCCAAAGGCCAGGGCGGAGCGAGCTCACCCACCGAACGGCGAGTTCAGGAAAATGCAGACCGCCCCCGTCCCGTTGGCCATCTTGCTGATGGCTTCGCTCTGGGCGGGTCCCCAAGGGCCCGACCCTGTCCTGCGCGGTGTGGTGGCGGACGGGGAGGGGCGTCCGGTGGTGGCCGCCCACGTGGCCCTTCACTCATCCGACCGGGTCCTTCGCACCGTCACCACGGGCCAGGATGGCGAGTTCCGTTTTTCCGGAGACATCGTCCTGCAGGCCGGGACCCTCACCGTCGAGCGGCTGGGGTTCGTGTCCGTGGAGAGGTCCCTCCCTGTGGAGTCCGATTGGATAGAGGTGATCATGGAGCCGGACCCCCTCCGGGTTACCGGCTTCACTGTGGACGCCGGTGGGGACATCTGCTCGTCCCGGGAGGACCCCCGGGCCCGTCAGACCTGGGAGGTTTTGGGTGACCGGTATACGCTGGTCCCGGACACCGTCGGGATGGCCACGTACCTCCTTTCCGCCTCAGGGGAGGTGGACGAGGAAGGGGTAGGCGTGACCGGGGACGGTTCGCTGGAGCAGGGACAACGGGGATCCGCTCCCCTTCTCCGCTTCGGCTGGTTCCGTCGGATCGAGCAGACCGGATACGCGTTCCGGGTTCGCCGGACATCCTCGCAGGGCTCCTACGATTCCTGGTCGTACGCCCCGCTTGAAGCCGAGCTGGCCTTTCACTTCCTGAGCCCGCTCTTCGGTCGGCTCCACCGATTCCACTTCCCACCCGGAAAGGAATCGGAGGTGCTCCACTTTTGCCCGAGGGACCCGGATCGACCGTCGGTGGAAGGGCGAATCCGGCTCACCGACGCGGGGGGGCTGGCCGAGGTGGAGTGGCTTCACCGCACGCCCGATCCTGAGGAGCGTTCCGGGGGCCGAGTATACTTCTCCGCGTCCAGGTCCTCTAACGCGGGAGAGCCTTACCTGGTGCCGACGGAAGGACTGTCGTGGCGGAAGCACCCGGGGGGCGAATTCATTCAGAGATACCAGCGGTACGAAGGCTGGATCTTCGCTCCCGGGGACTCCGTACCCTTTCTCCCCAAGCGATCCTCGGCGCCCCGGGACCCCTGACGGATCCCGGCCGGGTCAGGAAACGACCTCCTCCAGAGCGTCCAGGAACTCCTGGTCCTCTTCGGAGACCAAACCGATCCGGATCAAACGCAGGGTTCCGTCGGCATCGATGAGATAGGTACTGGGCAACCCCGGTACCGAGTAGCGATCCATCACGCGGTTCTCCGGATCGTGGACGATGGTGTACTCCACGCCGAACTCTTCCAGGAACCGGTCGATATCCCGCCGTGCCCCTCGAACGTCAACGCTCACTCCCACCACCTGGAGCCCCCGGGGTCCGAACTCTTCGTGGAGAGCCTG
>SKZC01000262.1 GCA_007127575.1 Gemmatimonadota bacterium | reverse complement strand
ATGGTAGCGAGTTCGTTCCGGATCTGGTGGAAGGCGGGCCAGATGTAGTCGAAGAACTGGATCTCCACCACCGGTTTCAGGCCCCGGAGGGCCATTCCGATGGCTCGACCCACGATGTTGGCCTCGGCCAGGGGGGAGTTGAAGACCCTCACCCCGCCAAACTCCCGCTGAAGCCCGTGGGTCACCTTGAACACGCCTCCCTTCCCGGAGACTTCGTCGAGCGCCTCTTCCCGGGAGGCGTCGGCCACGTCCTCTCCGAAGAGCACGACTCGAGGATCCCGGGCCAACTCGTCCCGGAGGCAGATGTTCACCAGGTCCACCATGGTGAACTCCTGCTCCCCCACGTCCCTGGGCTCATCCTCGGTGTCGAAGTCCGTGCCGGTGGGATCCACCTCCTCGGAAAACAAATGGTCCAGCGCGGTTTCCGGTTCGGGTTGAGGGTGCTCCAAGGCCCGATCCGCGGCGTCCGCCACCTCCTGACGGACCTCGGCTTCCAGGGCGTCCAGCTCCTCTTCCCCGGCGATCCCGCGCTCCACGAGGAGGGCCCGGGTTCGCCGGAGCGGATCCCGCTCCTCCTGAGCCCGCAGCTCCGACTCGGGGCGGTAGAGGCGCTCGTCGTCGGACATGGAGTGGGAGTAGGGCCGGGTCACGTGGGCGTGAAGGAGGGCGGGGCCCCGCCCCTCCCGGCAGTAATGGACCGCCTCTCCTGCCGCCCGGAACGAGTCCTCCACGTCCGTGCCGTCGCACTCCTGCACGAAGAAGTCCGGAAAGCTGCGTACGAGCCGGGAGATCTTTCCACCCGGGGTCTGGAACTCCACGGGGACCGAGATGGCGTACTCGTTGTCCTCGATGAGGAAGATGATCGGGAGCTTCAGGTTGCTTGCGGTGTTCAGCGCCTCCCAGAATTCTCCCTCGGAGGTTGTTCCCTCTCCGGCGCAGACCACCACGACCTCGTCATCTTCGAACGTGTCGATGCGGCTCCGGATCTCCTCTTGCATGCGGGCTCGCAGTCCCGTCTCCGCCATTCCCACGGCGTGCAGGAACTGAGTGCCGGTGGGAGACGATCCGCTGACGATGCGAAGGTCCGGGTCGCTGAAGTGGGAGGGCATCTGCCGCCCCCTGCTGTTGGGGTCCGCATCCGCCGCTACGGCCTGGAGGAGATGATCCAAAGGAGTCTGGCCCAGGGCCAGGGAAAACGCCCGGTCCCGGTAGTAGAAGTAGAGCCAGTCCGATCCTTTGCGAAGGTGTTCGGCCAGGGCCACCTGGACGGCTTCGTGGCCGGCGCCGGAGATCTGGAAGAAGACCTTGTTCTGTCTCTTCAGGCTCATCTCCCGGTCGTCGATGCTCCGGGCCGTGACCATGATCCGGTAGAGCCGAAGGAGGTCCTCGCCGTCGAGGTTCTGCAGTTCTGGTGCCTCCTGGGTTGCCGTCGCGTCCGTCGCCATGTGTCGATCCTATCCTCACGGTGGTCCAGGTGGGCGGGCAGCCCAAAAGATAGCTGGAATCAGGGCGCCGGGCCAAGGAGTTCGGCCCGGCGCCCTGCACCCCCTCCGCAGCCTTCAGACGGCCTCCGTGCTCCCGCCGTCCAGCTCCTTGCCCAGCTCCGCAGGCGAGGTGGTGGGGGCCTGGCAGGTGTAGCCGCGGCAGAGGTAGGCTGCAGCCGCGCCGCCGTCCACCCCATCTCGGCCCTCCAGCAGAGGGGTGGGCACCGGCGGGTCCTCCCCTGGCGCCTTCCCGGCCACCACCTTGGTGGGGAGGAAGCGTCGGTGGATCTCGTGGAGGAAGGCTTCCGTCAGCTCCGTCCCGGGCCCGTCCCGCGGACCCACCACCGCCACCTCCAGCGGCGGTGCCGCCTCCAGCTCCCCGGCGGAGAGGAGCCAGCCGAAGCCGTGGGGCGCTCTGCGAACCCCCTCCCCCTCGGTGGCCAGCAGGGTCCTCGCCAGTTGGGAAAAGTCCTCCCGATCCAGGGTGCGGCCCAGCCGGAGGAGGAGCTCCGTGGCCAGCGAGTTCCCGGATGGAGTCGCCGTGTCCGTGGGATCCCTGGGACGGACGATGAGGGCTTCTCGATCCATGGGTGCGTCGAAGAGGAGCCCCTCTTCCGGGTCCAGGAAGCGGTCCACGATGGCCTCGGCCAGGGAGAGGGCCTCCTGTAGCCATTCACCGGCCAGGGTCGTTTCGTGAAGGCTCACCAGGGCGTTTCCCAGGGCGGCGTAATCCTCCAGGAAGCCGTCCACCCGGACGATGTCCCCTTTGAGAACCCGGTGAAGTCGGGCCCCGTCCTTGAGACGGTCCAGGAGGAGGCGGGCTGCCCTCTCCGCCGCCTCCAGATAGTCGTCCCGCTGAAGGGCTGCCCCGGCCTCGGCCAGGACCCGGATCGCGAGTCCGTTCCACGACGCCAGGATCTTTTCGTCCCGAAATGGTGGCTCCCGACGGGACCGCAGCTCTCGCAGACGCCTCCGGAGGGTCTCCAGCTTCTCCTGGAGGTGGGCCTCCTCCATCCCTTCCTGCCGGGCCAGAGCCGCCGGATCGTGGGGGAGGTGGAGGATGTTCTTCCCTTCCCAGTTTCCGCCGGGGCTGACGTCGTAGACCCGCCTGAAGAGGGGCCCGTCCTCGTCCCCCAGGACCTCGTCCACTTCGTCGGCGGCCCATACGTAGAAGGTGCCCTCCTCTCCCTCGGAGTCGGCGTCCCGAGCCGAGTAGAAGCCACCTTCGGGAGAGCGAAGATCGGTCAGGAGGTAGTCCAGGGTCTCCTCCGCCACCGCCCGAAGGTCTTCGGCGCCCGACGCCCGGTAGCCGTCCAGGTAGCACTGGGCCAGGAGAGCGTTGTCGTAGAGCATCTTCTCGAAGTGGGGGACCCTCCACCCGGCGTCCACCGAGTAGCGGTGGAACCCGCCCCCCAGATGGTCCCGAATGCCGCCGCCGGCCATCTTCCGGAGGGTGAGGAGAACGGCGTCCAGGATCTCTCGACGGCCCGTGGCCCGGAATCGTCGCAACAGGAACGTCAGCGTTACGGGCTGTGGAAACTTGGGGGCGGAGCCGAACCCACCGTTCACCGGGTCCAGGTGGGAGAGGACCCCGGAGGCGGCGGCGTCCAGATCCAGCGCGTCGGGGCCATCGGCTTCCCGGGGCTCCTCGCCGCCTTCCACCGTGCGCCGTGCCCGTCCCGACCGGGATGCTCGCTCCAGCAGCTCCACCATCTCCTCGCCGGCCTTCTCCACCTCCCCCCGCCGATTCCGGTAGGCCCGGCTCGCCGCCTCCAGGACCTGGGGGAAGGAGGGGAGGCCGTGGAGCGGTTCCGGCGGAAAGTACGTGCCCCCATAGAAGGGTACTCCGTCCGGGGTGAGGAAGGCGGTGAGGGGCCAGCCGCCCTGGCCCGTCATGGCCTGGACGGCTCGCATGTAGACCGAGTCCACGTCGGGACGCTCTTCCCGGTCCACCTTCACGTTCACGAAGCCTTCGTTCATGATCCGGGCCACGTTGGGATCCTGGAAGGACTCCCGCTCCATGACGTGGCACCAATGGCAGGAGGAGTAGCCGATGGAGAGGAGAATCGGGAGGTCCTGGTCCCGGGCCTTCCGGAACGCCTCGTCCCCCCAGGGGAACCAGTCCACCGGGTTGTCCTGGTGCTGCAGGAGGTAGGGGCTCGTCTCGTGGGAGAGCCGGTTACCCACGGACTTCAGCTTTCGGAGGCGGCGGACTCGGAGGGCAGCTTCTGGGGGTCAGTTGCCGCCTCCTCCCCCTGGACCTCGTCTTCGTGAAAGGTCCTCACCCGGTCCTCGCCGTCCAGAATCACCCCATAGCGGCCCGGGCGTTGGAGGTCCGTGTGGATCACCATCCCCACGCGTCCCGGGAGGTTCGGGTCCATGGGCCGGGCTCCCCGTTGGATGCAGACCCTGCTGCCCTGGGGATGAATGGGAAACCACATGCTGGGCGCTCCTGTGCTGAATCAGGGAGTGGAGGCCAGGTCCGGCACCTGCACTCCCCGGGAGATTTCCTTGATGACGTGCTTCGCCAGCTCTTCCGGCGATCGCCGCCCCGCCGCGTCTAGGATCCGGGCCACGGAAATCCGGCGGCCGTCCGCGCAGATCAAGCTCACGAAGGCCGCCGGCCGGTTCACCTCCCCCTCCAGCGGCTCTCCTTCGCCACCCTCCTCTCGGGGGATCACAGTGGCCTCTCCCCCGTCGGTCCCCTCTCGGATCGTAACCGAGATACCCACCACCGCCACTCGGGCGTCTCCGCCCTCCAGAGATTCCACCACGTCCACGAGCTCATCATCGGGCACGATGCAGGTGGTGAGGAAGGAGGGCATTCCCTTCACCAGGAGGGCGATGGAGATGGCCACTCCCGGGCCGCCTCCCGCGTCTCCGCTCTCACCCGGTGCCGGGGAGGCAGTCCACGGCTCCGTCCGCTCCTCCTGACGGAGGGTGAAGAGTACGGGGTACTCGGGGGTGACGAAGGCGTTGTAGGCGGTCATGACGCCCCTAGCATCGCCCTATGAGGTTTCCGGTGCAAGGTGGGGGGGCGGGTCCTGGCTTGGGTCCGGCCCGGCTCAGGTGATACATTGGCGAGGCTCACGGATACGGTTGGGGGAGAGTCGGGAATCACGGGTTTTTCGGGAGGTGCATCGGGATGTATCGGGCAATGGTGAAGCTGTTCGTCCGCCGCCCGTGGCTGTTTCCGGCCATGATGGGGATGGCGTGGTCCGCCCGTGCCCGGCACTGGTTCCGGAAGCCTCCCTTTCTTCCCCTACCTCCCTCCTCGTATCTGCGCTGGAGGATGGAGACGGCCTACGGCGACCCGGATGCCCAGCCTCCTCTGGAGGACCTGGCACGGTTCCTGCGCTGGGCGCAGGCCATCCGCCGTAGCCATTGACCTGGAGAGCGCCTAATGGGAAAGGTCCTGGTCGTCCTCCTCATCGCTCTGGGCGCCGCCCTCTACTTCCCCGAAAGTCGAGAGGTGGTGGTAGAAACCACCCAGCCGGTGCTGAACCCTTGGCACCGTTGGATGACCCAGCAGGAGATGGAGCGGATCGTGGACGACCTGGAAACCGTGGATGCCAGCCAGGGCAGGCTCCCCTCGGGGACCGGCGAGTTCGACGCCTGGATGGACGACCGGTACCCGTCCGAGAGCTCCCGGATGGACGGCTGGGGGACCCGGTATCGGCTGGAGGTGGTGGGAAGCACCTTCCGGGTCATCTCCGCAGGTCCGGACCAGGAGTTCGGAACCGATGGGGACATCGTGCGGGAGGGGACTCGGGCCGGCCCGGCGGGGCGGCGGTGAAGAGGGTGGCCCTCACGGGAAACGTAGCGTCGGGAAAGAGCGAGGTGGCCCGGATCTGGCGGGAGGCCGGCGTCCCCGTGGTGAGCGCCGATGACCTGAGCCGTCAGGTCACGGCTCCCGGATCCGAGGGGCTTGCCGCGGTGGTGGAGGCTCTGGGCCGTGACGTTCTGGACTCCAGGGGCGCGTTGGACCGGGACCGGGTCCGAAACCGGGTGTTCAAGGACCCTGAGGCCAGACGGACGCTGGAGGCCGTTCTCCACCCTCGCATTCGCCGTGTCCGGGACCGGTGGGAGGCCCGGGTCCAGGCCGGGGGGGCGGCGCTGGCCGTGAGCGAGATCCCTCTCCTCTTCGAAGCGGGCTTGGCGGAGGGGTTCGACGTGGTGGTCCTGGTGGATGCGCCGGAGGAGCTGCGGCGGGAGCGCTTGGAGGCACGCCCGGGGGTGGACGCAGAGGAAGCCTCCAGGATCATGGGCGCCCAGATGGCCGCGGAGCTCAAGCGGGAGCGGGCCGACTTCGTCCTGGAAAACGACGGGACGTTGGAGGCGCTGGAGGAGCAGGCGCTGGCCCTCCTGAGAACGCTCCGGGACGGAGGGGAGGCGTGAGTCGCATCCGCCTGGACCTTCACCTCCACACCTGGACCTCCTACGATTGCCTCTCGGACCCGGAGAAGGTGATCCGGCGGGCCCGGGACCAGGGGATCAGCCGAATCGGGGTCACGGATCACGACCGACTTCTGCCCACGCTGGAGCTCCACCGCCGGTTTCCCGAGGAGGTCATCCCCGGAGAAGAAGTCCGGACGGCGGAGGGGGTGGATATCATCGGCCTCTACCTTACCGACGAAATCCCTCGAGGGACGCCGGCCCGGGAGACGTGTCGACGCATCCGGGAACAGGGTGGGATCGTCTATCTCCCCCACCCCTACGCACCGGGCAAGGGGGGGGGCGGACGCCTGGCGGAGGAGCTGGCGCCTCTGGCGGATGTGGTGGAGGTGATGAACAGCCGGCTCCGGCCCATGGCCCGGAACCGCCGGGGCGAGGAGCTGGCTCGTCGACATTCCCGCCTCGTCGGAGCCGGCTCCGACGCGCACACCGTGGGTGAGGTGGGCCGGTCTTGGGTGGAGGTGCCCCACCATCCCAACGAGCCCGGGGCCCTCCTGGAAGCGCTGGCCGACGCCCGCGTGGAGGGCCGGACCTCCCCGCGCTGGGTCCACATCGCCTCCACCTGGGCCAAGCTCCGGAAGAAGCTTCCTCCCACGCCTGCCCACCATTCGAAGCTGGAGCCCACTTCATGAGCTACCGTACACCGCCGAACCGAGACGCCCCGGTGCGCGAGGTTCTGGATGCGCTGGAGGGCGCTTCCAGGATCCTACTCACCACCCACCTGAATGCTGACGGAGACGGCGCCGGCTGCCAGGTGGCGCTGGCGGCGTGGCTCCGAAGCCGAGGAAAGGAGGTCTGGATCCTGAACCCCACGCCCTTTCCGTCGGCGTTCCGGTTCCTCCTTCCTGAGGAGGACTGGCTCCTTCGCCCCAGCACGGAGCGGACGGACCGGATCGTGGATCAAGCGGAGCTTGGGGTGGTGGTGGACACCGGGGAGACCCCTCGACTGGGGCGGGTGAAGCCCTTCTTCGACGAGGTTCCGCAGTTGGTGGTGGTGGACCACCACCCGCCTGGGGAGAAGCCTGTAAAGGGAATCTCGTTCCGAGATCCCTCGGCGGCGGCCACGGGGGAGCTGATCTACGACCTCGTTCTGGCTTCGGGCGACCGACTCTCCCCGGCCATGCGGGACGGGCTCTACGTGGCCCTCCTGACGGACACCGGGTCGTTTCGCTTCAGCAACGCCACGCCGGGAGCCTTCCGGATGGCCGCCGACCTGGTGGAGGCCGGGGTCCGACCCGAGGAGCTCCACCGGAAGGTGTACGGTTCCTATCCCCTCCGCCGCCTCCACCTCCTCCGGGAAGCGCTCCGGACGTTGGAGGTGGACGAGGACGGTCTCGTGGCTTGGATGACGGTTCCCCAGGATGCCTACGAGGCGCTGGAGGTGGCGCCCGAGGATCTGGATGGGTTCGTGGACTACCCGCGGTCCGTGGAGGGGGTGGAGGTGGGGATCCTCTTCCGCACCCTGGAAGACGGGAGCACCAAGGTCTCGTTCCGATCCACCGGTGACCTGGATGTGAACCAGGTGGCCCGGCGGTTCGGAGGGGGCGGCCACGTAAAGGCGTCGGGGGCCCGGGTGACTGCGGAGCTGGAGGAGGTGAAGGGTCAGGTTCTGGAGGAAACGCTGGCCGTGGCCCGCCGGATTCGGAACCAGGGGGGCAGGGACGGCGTAAAGTGACCGAGGAGAGGGACGGGGGGCGACGAGGGAGTCTCCGTCGGGCACTGGAGCACCTCCGGGAGCGTATGGGGCCCGACACGGTGGATCGGCTCTGGATCTTTCCGGTCCTGGAGTGGGAGACCCGGGAGACGGGCCTCATCGTGGTGAGCCGCTACGGCGCCGACGACGGTGAGCGAGAGGTTCACACGCTCCGTTTCCGGGGATCCCCCGAACGGGCCGACCGGGAGTTCTTCCAGGCGGAGTTGGAAGAAGAGGGTCGGGTTCCCGCCGACCGTCTTCCCAGGATCATCGCTGGGGTCTCCCGCCGGTTGCGAGGGGAGGACCCGGGAGAGCCGGAGGAGATCGCCGTGGAAGGGGACCCCGAAGTCTTCGACACCCTCTTTCCACCGCCCGACGCCGTGGAGGAGCCGCCCATGACATCCGGGACGAACGAGACGTGAGCACCGCATCGGACACATCCCTCTTCGTGCGCCTCTTTGGGCGCTATCTGAGGGAGCAGGGTCTTCCCATCACCCAGCAACGGGAGGTGGTGGCGGAAGTCGTGTTTTCCACCGACGAACACCTTTCGGTGGATGAGATCGAGGAGACCCTTCGGGAGCGGGGTGAGCGGATCGGCAAGGCCACCATCTACCGGACGCTAGATCTCCTGGTCCGGAGTCAGTTGGTGGAGGAGCACGACTTCGGCGAAGGGTTCAAGCGGTACGAGCACCGCCTCTCTCCCCAGCCCGTCCACGAGCACCTGATCTGTGTGGAATGCGGGGGTGTGTGGGAGTTCCAGAGTCCCGAGCTCCAGGAAGTGGAGGCCCGGGTGGGACGGCAGTACGACTTCCAGCCCACCCGCCACAAGCTGGAGATCTACGGCCTCTGCCGGGCGTGCCAGGAAGCGGGAGCTCAGGTCTCGTACCAGGGTCTCACGTGCCCCATCGAAAGCGTCTAGACCTACCCTGGAGAGCCCCTGCCACCTTTCTGGGACTGGAAGGGGAGGAACAGGAGCTCTCCTCTGCCAGGGCGGTGGTCCTGCCCGTGCCCTACGAGGCCACCACCAGCTACGGCGGGGGGACCCGGGGAGGGCCCGACGCCATCCTGGCCGCCTCCCGCTTCGTGGAGCTCTATGACGAGGAGCTGGAAGGCGAGCCATCCCAGGTAGGGATCCACACCCTTCCGGCGCTGGAGTTGACCCGGGAGGGCTCCTCTTCGGCCATGGAGGAGTTGGAGGCCGCCTGTGCGCGGCTCCTGGAAAATCTCGAAGATCGATTCCTGGTCCTTCTGGGTGGCGAGCACGCCCTCTCGGGACCCGCCATCCGGGCTCACGCGAACCGTCTGGACCGCCGTCTCTCGGTACTGCAGCTCGATGCCCACGCCGATCTCCGAGACGGCTACGAAGGCGCCCCCTGGTCCCACGCGTCCTTCGCCTACCGCACCCTGGACGTGGCGGACTACGTCCAGGTGGGGCTCCGAGGTGTGTCGTCGGAAGAGGTGGCGGTGCTGGAAGGGGAGAAGGGAAGGGGGATCACCGCCATCTGGGCCCGGGAGATGTGGGAAGACGATGGGTGGATGGACCGGGCCCTGGAGGCGCTGGACGACCCCGTCTACATTACCGTGGACGTGGACTACTTCGACCCTTCCCTCGTCCCGTCCACCGGCACTCCCGAGCCCGGTGGCGGGGACTGGTATCGGACGCTCCGGTTCCTCCGGAGGGTCTTCCGCGAGCGCACCGTGGTGGGGTGCGATGTGGTGGAGTTGGCGCCGGTGCCCGGGCTCCGGGCTCCGGACTTTCTAGCGGCGAAACTCGTCTACAAGCTCATCGGCTACCGATTCCAGGAAGAGCTCTGAGGGCGTACGGCCTTCACGGCTCCCACGGAGATCATGTCTCGTCCCGACCCCACCAGACCATCCACTTCGGATCGGATCCGGACCCCGTTGCCCCGAGGGAATCGGGACGCATTCCCCGAGCGGGCCATGTCCCGGGCCACATCCTCCCGGAGGATGGACGGAAACCGACTCCTCCTCCAGTTCGACGGCCCCCACGCCTTCGACGCGTGGCTGGAGGCCATCGGCAAAGCGAAGCGGTTCGTCCACTTCGAGAACTACATCCTCCGGGATGACCGAGTGGGTCGCACCTTCCGGGACGCCCTGGTGGAGAAGGCGCGCTCCGGAGTGGAGGTCCGGGTCCTGTACGACTGGGTGGGGTGCTGGGCCACCCGGGCTCGTTACTGGCGCCCCTTCCGGGAAGCGGGAGTCCAGGTGCGGGCGTTCAACCCCCCCAGCCTCCGGGACCCGTTCGGGCTCTTCCAGCGGGATCATCGGAAGCTGGTCTGTGTGGACGGCGAGGTGGCGTTCGTGGGAGGCTTCTGCATCGGCGAGGAGTGGGCCGGTCAGGGAGATCAGCCGCCGTGGAGGGACACGGGGGTGGAGGTCCGGGGTCCGGGAGCGGCTCAGTTGGCCCGAACCTTCGAGCGGATCTGGGCCGAGCTGGGCGACCCGGTCCCACCGGAGTATCGATCGGACCCTGGCGCCGTGGACCCGTCGGGGAACCTCCCGGTCTGGATCATCGAGGGACTGCCGTGGCGCTCCCGGGTATACCGTGCCACCCAGCTCATGGCCGCCGTCTGTCGGAAGCGGCTCTGGATCACGGACCCGTACTTCGTGGCCCCCCGGCCCGTACGGGAGGCGTTGGCCTCGGCGGCCCGGGACGGCGTGGATGTCCGGATCCTGGTGCCCGGGCACAACAACTGGCCCTGGGTGGGGAGCCTCTCCCGAGGGGGGTACCGGTTCCTCCTGGAGTCCGGCGTCCGCATCTTCGAGTGGCAGGGGCCCATGATCCACGCCAAGACGTCGGTGGCCGACGGCCTTTGGGCACGGATCGGCTCCAGCAACCTGAACGTGGCGAGCCTTCTGGGGAACTGGGAGGTGGACGTAGGCGTTCTGGACCGGGACTTCTCCCTTCAGGTGGAGGGCCTTTTCCTGGCGGATCAGGCCTCTTCGGTGGAGGTGGTCCTTCCTCGCCGCATGGAGGTGGGAGTGGAGATGGAGGAGGAGGAGACCCGGGTGACGCCGCTGGAGCCGGAAGGGGTCCTCTCCGGAGGAATCTCCCGGTGGCTCCGCTCTGAGATCCGGGGCCAGACCCTCACGGTGGCGGACCTGGTCCGGGCGGGTTCCCAGTTCGGGGACGCCATTGCGGGCCGTCGGACCCTGGGGCGGGAGGATCGGACGGTCCTCAGCACGGTGGCGTTCATCGTGCTTCTGGCCGCTGCGGTGGCGGGCTTTTTTCCCCGTCTCGTGGGTTGGGCGCTAGCGGCGCTCCTGGGATGGTTCGGGCTGGTGCTCACGGTTCGGGTTCTGGTACAGAAGCTTCGCGGTGAATACGACCTCCCGGGTCCTCCTCCGCCGGTAGAAGAGCGGGAGGGCGTGGGTGAAGGAGAGGAGAGGGGGTCATGATGGAGTCGGTGGGCATCCTCGTGGCGTTGAGCGCCGGGCTCCTCTCGTTCCTCTCCCCGTGCGTCCTCCCCCTGGTTCCCAGCTTCCTCACCTTCATCACCGGGATGACGCTGGAGGAGATCCAGGAGGGGAACCAGCGGCGGGCCGTCATGACCCATGCCCTTCTCTTCGTAGGCGGATTCACCCTCGTCTTCCTCCTCCTGGGAGCGTCCGCCTCCTTCCTGGGCCAGTTTTTCCGACACTACGAGGAGTGGGTGGCCCGGGTGGGAGGGGTGGTGATCATCGTCTTCGGCCTCCACCTCACTGGACTTCTCCGCCTCACCCCCCTTCTCCGGGAGCGGCGGCTCCACGTCTCGGGCAACCCCGCGGGATACATGGGGACCGTGGGGGTGGGGGCGGCCTTCGGGGCCGGATGGACCCCCTGCATCGGACCCGTCCTGGGGGCCATCCTCACCTTCGCCGCCGCCCAGGAGACCTTCTGGGCCGGAGTCGGGCTCCTCTTCGTCTACTCCATGGGGTTGGCGGTGCCGTTCCTCCTCTCTGCCTTGGCTCTGGACCGATTCCTGACCCACTTCTCCCGCTTCCGGCGCTACCTGGGGCTGGTGGAGGTGATCTCCGGGGTCCTCCTCATCCTGCTGGGGCTCCTCCTGGTGAGCGGGATGTTCACGGTCCTGAGCGCCTATCTCATCCGCTTCACTCCCGACTTCCTCATGGAGCGGATCTAGCAATCCGTCAGGAGACCAGCTCGGATTCCAGATCCTGCTCCAGAAGCTGCCGCCGCACGAGCCCCGCGTAGACCCCTCCACTCTGGAGGAGCTCCATGTGGCGCCCTTCCTCCACCAGGCGGCCGTCCTCCAGGACCAGGATCCGGTCCGCGTCCATGACGGCGGTGAGCCGGTGGCTGATGAGGAAGGTGGTCCGGCCCTCCAGGGCGGAGCGGAGTTGCTCCAGGATCCGCGCCTCCGTGTGGGTGTCCACGGCGCTCATGGCGTCGTCCAGGATGAGGAGGACCGGATCCCGGGCCAGGGCCCGGGCCAGTGCGGCCCGCTGCTTCTGTCCTCCGGATAGGTTGATCCCTCGCTCTCCCAGGTAGGTGCCGTACCCCCGGGGCAACTCCCGGATCTGTTCGTGGATCTGTGCGATCCGCGCCGCCT
>SKZC01000396.1 GCA_007127575.1 Gemmatimonadota bacterium | reverse complement strand
CTCGTCGACGTACTACGCCTTCAAGGCGCGGGAAGCCGACCCGTGCCTTCGCTCGGCACGGGCGAAGAGGGACGAGGAACTCAGGTCCGAGATCCGGAGGGTCTGGGATGAGAACCTCCAGGTTTACGGCGCTGAGAAGGTCTGGCGGCAGCTGAACCGGGAGGGGATTGCGGTCGCCCGGTGCACGGTCGAGCGGCTCATGCGCGAGATGGGGCTCGAAGGGGTCGTGCGCGGCCGCCGGGCCCGTACGACGATCTCCTGGGACAGTCCCGGTGAGCCGACCTTCCTTCGAACTGAGCCTCTCAACCCCCGCTGGCCTCCGATCTTCTACGACCTTCGGTCGCTTCTGACTCCCTGGGGTTGGGGAGGTTTGTCACACTCTCGGTCTGGACTTCATCATGCTCTCCAACCTACCATCCAACGGGAGCATTCTTACATGGCAGTGTTGCGACGACCCCTTGAACCCGGCCAGTACCTCTCGATCCGCTACACCGAGCGGCTGGCCGAAGCGGGGATCGAGCCATCGGTCGGGAGCCGGGGCGACAGCTACGACAACGCCCTGGCCGAGACGATCATCGGGCTGTACAAGACGGAGGTGATCCGGCGGCGCGGGCCGTGGCGGGGGCTCGACGATGTCGAGCTCGCCACCTTGGAGTGGGTCTGGTGATTCAATCATCACCGCCTGCTGAGCTCGATCGGACACCTTCCCCCGGTGGAGTACGAGGAGTGGTTCAACAGCCACCACACCCCCCAGGAGGGGGAGGTGGTACTCACGTAAACAGGTCTCCGGCGAACCCGGTGGGGCTCAAAAGGCTCTGAGGCAGAACAGAGTCATCACGACGACCGGGGTGTAGAGCGAGTGGCATGTACGACTGGCATCGTTGAGAGATCGCCCAGCAAGCTCCGTCCCGCCCGTCTGATCGCGCCGCACTCCCAACCGCATAGCCCTTCGGAAATCCGATGCTCATACACACTCTCCTTCTTGGGCTCGGGCTAGCAGCGCTCATCTCCGGTGGTACTTGGCTCGTACGGGGTGCGTCCGCTCTGGCGGCTCGGCTCGGAGTAGCGCCAATCCTGGTCGGTCTGACGGTCGTGGCATTCGGCACATCGACACCAGAGTTGGTCGTCAATGTATCCGCAGCGCTCCGGGGAGCCACGGAGATCGGTTTTGGAAATGTGGTAGGATCCAATATCGCCAACACCGGCCTTCTCTTGGGGTTGGCCGCGATCGTTACGCCGGTGCTTATCTATCGCACCTTGGTGATCCGCGAGATCCCGATGATGATCCTGGCGAGCACAGCGACGGTCGTCTTGGCGGGAGGGGGTCTTTTCGGAGAGGCGTCGTCGGGCTTCGGCCGCGGTGATGGGCTGATGCTCCTACTCCTGTTCACCGTTTTCCTCTACTACACGATCGGTGAAGCGCTCCAGCAACGGGAAGACGCAAGTGGCTCTGCCGACAGGGATGCCACGGTGTCCGACGCCACCATACCTACGGAGCGGCCGCGCTTTACCGGACTCGTCATCGGAGGCGTTCTTGCCTTGATCGTGGGAGGGGAACTCACCGTACGGGGCGCGATCGGGGTCGCCGAGGGGATGGGAATCCCCGCAACTATCGTAGGGCTTACGGTGGTCGCGGTTGGAACAAGCCTTCCTGAGCTTGCTACAACGCTCACGGCTGCCCGGAAAGGCCAGGGTGACCTCGCCATCGGAAATATCGTGGGGTCGAACATCTACAATCTGTTGTTCATATGGGGCCTTTCGGTTGCGATCGAACCGAGCGAATTGCCGCCGGGAGGCGCGGTGGATCTCCTGGTGATGACAGGCTTCTCGCTGGTGCTGTTGCCCCTCGTGCTCACGCAGAATCGGCTCACCCGAGTTGAAGGCATCCTGATGCTTCTGGGGTACAGCGGATATGTCGGGTGGCTGTTGATGCGTTGAGGTTGAGTCAAGGCGGAATGGGCCCCGGCGGCCCTCCACCTTACGTCCTCACGCGTTATGGCTCCTGAGTTGGGTGGAACCCTGTTGGAGGCACCCGACGCCGTCTTCCTATTGAGAAAAGTGAACGCATCATGGTCCAGCGACTCCGTGTCACTCGATTTCTCCTCGTGCCGGTAGTGGTGCTTGCAGTGGTCTCCCATCACGTGCACCCGGAGGGATCGGTATGGGACCGGTTGTTGGCTTCAGCAGGTCTGGTCCTTTTGATCGCGGCCATGGGAGGGCGGATTTGGGCAAGTGCATATATTGCGGGACGAAAGGACCAGACGTTGGTTACGGACGGTCCGTACCGGATGGTGAGAAACCCCCTGTATTCCTTCAGTCTCATCGGCTTCATAGGAGCGGGATTTGCCTTCGAGTCCCTGGTGCTGGCGGGATTGTTCGGCCTGGTGTTTTTGGTGTCACATCTTCCGGCGATTCGTAGGGAGGAGCAGAAGCTGAGGGGGCGGTTTGGGAAGGAGTACGAAGATTACGAGCGGCGCGTGCCTTCACTGATTCCCTCGATCCGTTCCTGCATGGAGCGGGTGGAAGGGAGGAAGCGGTTGGTGCTCGACCTGCCGCGGTTCAGTTCTGCACTGCGGGATGGCCTTGCGATCCCGATGGTGTTTGTGGTTGCCGATCTGTTGGAGTGGGCAAAGCTGAATGAGGTGGTTCCCGTATTGATTCATCTTCCCTGAAATGATGGGCTGATCGTAGACTGAAGCTTTCCCTGATGCTCGGACTCGTCGTGCTCGAAGGTGCCGGGTACGGACCTTATCGACTGAGGTCTGCGCACCTGAATGGTTCAGTGCTCGATCTCTTCGAGTTGGGAGGTATTGTCAAAAGTTGTGGATGGGGATGATCAAGCGGCGACCCCCTCCACGTTCTGCTGATCCTCGCGTTCGACCTGCTCTCCATCAGTGAACGGCGTGCCCGCCCGCACGAGCGGGAGGAGCTCGGCTCCGTCCAACCTCCTCCAGCGCTCCTGGGCCATGCGGAGGAGTTTGTAGGCCATCATGAGTCCCCGATTCCTTGAGCCCGGCCCCTTCGTGACCCGCTGCCGAAGCCGCACCGTGGCGAAGGCGGACTCGATCGGGTTCGTGGTCGGGATGTGCTTCCAGTGCTCCGCCGGGAAGTCGTAGAACGCGAGCAGCTTGTCCTGGTCCCGGCGGAGGGACGTCACGGCCTTCGGGTACTTCGCCCCGTACTCCGCCTCGAACCGATCCATCTCCTCCTCGGACGCCTCTCGTGTCGGCGCCTCCCGGACCTCGCGAAGCGCCTCCTTCGCACGGGCCTGGAGCCGCTTGGGGAGCTTGTCGAGCACGTT
>SKZC01000452.1 GCA_007127575.1 Gemmatimonadota bacterium | reverse complement strand
TCACCGCGTCGGCCGCTGAAATCATCGCCGGAGCCCTCCAGGACCACGATCGCGCACTGGTCCTGGGTGAGCGGACCTTCGGGAAGGGTGTGGTGCAGACCGTTCTCCCCCTTCCAGGGGACCGTCTGATCCGCCTGACCACCGGGGAGTGGTACACTCCTCAGGGCCGCTCCCTCAACCGCCCGCGAGATCAGGACGGCCGCACCATCGAAGGAGCCGGGCAGGAGGAACAGGAGTTCCGCTCTAGCGGAGGGCGGGTTCTCATGGGCGGTGGAGGGGTCTTCCCCGACCTGGAGCTGTCGTCGGACACCCTGTCCACCCGTGAACAGGAGCTCATGGAGTCGGTGGCGAGAGAAGAGATCCCGCTCCCCCTGCGAATCCAGGAGTACGCCTTCGAAGCGGCCCAGGACGCTCGATCCGGAAACGGGCCGGCGGATGTGGGACCCGAGACTCTGGACGATCTCATCACCGCGCTGAGCGAGGAAGGGGTGGACCCGGCGATCCTGGAGGTGGACGAAGTGAGGGAGTACCTCCTCTGGCGGCTCCGGGTGGCGTTCTTTCAGCGGCTGGAGGACGAGGGGCGATCGCTGGAGGTGCGTGCCGACCGCGAGTCGGCCCTGGCCGAGGCCATCCGCCTGCTCTCCGAGGCGGAACGCCCGGGTGATCTCTTCGCCTTGGAGCTCAGCACACCGGACATCCGTCGGTGACTCAGCTCCGAGGGTGAAACCTCCGGTGCACGTCTCGGAGGTACTCCCGGTCCACATGAGTGTAGATCTGGGTCGTGGAGATATCGGCGTGGCCCAGTAACTCCTGCACCGTGGCCAGGTCGGCTCCCCCCTCCAGAAGATGGGTGGCGAAGGTGTGCCGGAGGACGTGTGGAGACACGCCCCGCTTCTCCAGGCCCGCCCGCCGTGCCGCCTCCCGCACCACCGTCCACACCCCCATCCGGCTCAACGGTCGCCCCTGCCGATTCAGGAAGAGCCGACCGCCGGACTCCCCACGGTCCACATCCGGCCGGTAGACTCCAAGGTAGCGCCGGAGCGCGGTACCGGCCGCCTCGCCGAACGGCACCATACGCTCCCGAGCCCCCTTACCTCTCACGAGACACCAGCGGCCTTCCAAATCCAGGTCCCGGACGCTGAGGCCGGTGAGCTCAGAGACCCGCATGCCCGTGGCGTAGAGGAGCTCCAGGATGGCTCGATCTCTCCAGTGGCTGGGGTGGTCGGTGGAAGGAGCCTCCAGGAGTCGCTCCGTCTCCTGGCGCGAAAGCACCTTCGGAAGCGGTCGTCCTGCCAGGGGGGACTCCAGACGTTCGGTAGGATCCTCCGCCGTCACCCCCTCCTCCACCAGGAATCGGAAATAGGCTCGGATGGAGGAGAGCGACCGTCGGATGGAGGAGGGAGCAAGCCCCCGATCCTTCATAGAAAAGAGGTACTCGCGGAGGTCGCCGTGATCCACCTGGCCCGGATGAGTGCTCCCCTGCTCCACCAGATGCTCTACGAGAGCCGACACGTCTCCCAGATACGCCCCCACCGTTCGTTGGGCCAGGCCTCGTTCGAAGTGCAAGTAGTCTTCGAAGGGCTCCAGGTAGAACCGGGAATACCTGCTCATCCGCCTTCATACCTCTGGGGGGAGGCAGGATGCGAAGCCGCGAGCTCCCCTCCTTCCCTTGCCAGGGATCGCTCGGGAGGGCCGTGAATGTCAGGGAGCCGACACAACGAGGGCGACGGCGTGGACGGCCAATCCCTCCCCCCGGCCCACCCAACCCATCCCTTCGTTGCTCTTCCCCTTGATGGAGACCCGGGTTCTCGGAACATCCAGAACATCCGCCACCCGTGCTCGCATCCGATCCGCCACGGGTCCCACCCGAATCGACTCGGATACCACCACCACGTCCACGTTCCCGGGTTGGAACCCGGCCTCCCGGACGCGTTCCACCGCCGAAGCCAAGAGGGTCATGGAGTCGGCGCCTCGCCAACGTTCCTCGTCAGGGGGGAAGTGGGACCCAATGTCCCCCAACGCGCACGCGCCCAGAAGTGCATCGGTGATGGCGTGAGCCACCGCATCCCCGTCCGAATGGCCCAGAAGCCCCGGGTGACCCGGAATCTCCAGACCTCCCAGGATGAGAGGGCGCTGGGGATCGTAGCGGTGGGAGTCATACCCGACGCCGACCCTCATGTCCCTTCCGCCGCCGCGAAAAGCGATGCGGTCACCCGGGGCGGCCGATGGCCAAGCTCACGTTATGGCCTCCGAAACCGAAGGAGTTGGTGAGCGCCAGCTTCACCGGCAGATCGCGAGCACCATCCGAGGCATAGTCGAGGTCGCAGTCGGGATCGGGATTCGAAAGGTTTATGGTGGGTGGCACGCGCCCGTCTCGAATGGCCAGAGCGCAGACGATGGCCTCCAGTGCTCCAGCGGCGCCCAGCAGGTGGCCGGTCATGGATTTGGTGGAGCCCACCACGACCTCATCGGCCCGCTCCCCCAGCACGGCCCGGATGGCCGCCGTCTCCGTCCGATCGTTGTGCGGGGTGGAGGTCCCGTGGGCGTTCACGTAATCCACCTCTTCCGGCTGCGCTCCTCCGTCCGCCAACGCCATGCGCATGGCGTGCTTCGCCCCGGAGCCCTCCGGGTCAGGAGCCGTGATGTGGTAGGCGTCGGCTGAAAGCCCGTATCCCCGGACCTCGGCCAGAATCGGAGCCCCCCGCGCCTCGGCGGTCTCCAACGACTCCAGAACCAGCGCACCTGCACCTTCCCCCATGACGAACCCGTCCCGCGTGGAGTCGAACGGCCGACTCGCCGTCTCGGGCTCATCGTTGCGGGTAGACATGGCCTTCATGGCGGAGAAGCCCGCCACGGTCAGCTCGGTGATGGTGGCCTCCGTCCCTCCAGCAAGGATCACATCGGCGTCACCACGCTGAATGGTCCGGGTCGCCTCGCCGATGGCGTGAGCACTGGACGCACACGCGGACACGGTGGTGTAGTTCGCGCCCCGCGCTCCATAACGGATGGAGATGAGGCCAGGAGCGATGTCCGGGATGAACATGGGGACGAAGAAGGGGCTCACCCGTTTGGGCCCTCGGGTAAGGAGGATCTTGCACTGCTCCTCGAAGGTCCCGATGCCTCCGATCCCCGAGCCGAAGATGACCCCAAACCGCTCCGATGGGACGCCCTCCGGGGGCCCGGAAAGACCGGAGCTCTCCATGGCTTCGTCGGCGGCCACCATGGCAAATTGGACGAAGCGGTCGTAGCGCCGCACCTCTTTGGGGTCCAGAACGAGGGAAGGGTCGAATCCTTTCACCTCGCAGGCGATGCGAGTGGCGAAGTCCTCGGTGGCGTCGAAGTGGGTGATTACCCCGCCACCGGACCTACCCGCCAGCAGGGCCTCCCACGCAGACTCCGTACCGATCCCCACCGGGGTCACCAACCCCACCCCGGTTATGACAACCCTCCGGTCCCTCATTTCATGCTGCATCTGCGCCATCCCGTCCTCTGCTGTCTGTCGGATGGTCCCGGTGGCCTCACCCCCTCGGCCCGGCTTCAGTCTGAGTTCTTCTTCAGATACTCCACGGCTTCGCCCACCGTACGCATCTGCTCCGCATCCTCGTCGGGGATGTCCACACCGAATTCCTCCTCGAAGGCCATCACCAACTCCACGGTGTCCAGGGAATCAGCGCCCAGATCCTCAACGAACGAGGCGTCGGGGGTGACCTTCTCGGCCTCGACCCCCAGTTCGTTCACGATGATCTCCCGCACCTTGTCCTCGATCTTCTCCGCCATTCGTCGCCTCATCCGTTGTGAAGGTTTTGAAATTCTACGTGTTGGCCGGCTCGTCCTCGGCCCACACGAGTCGCCAGACTACATCGCCATCCCGCCATCTACGGCCAAAACTTGCCCGGTAATGTAGCGTGCGTGGGGTCCCGCGAGAAAGCGGACCACCTCGGCCACATCCTCAGGAGTTCCGAGACGTCCCAGGGGAATCTGTTCCTTCAGTCCTTCCACCTGTGCCTCGTTCAGAGCATCCGTCATGTCCGTCTCGATGAATCCGGGGGCCAGCGCATTGCAGCGTATCTGCCTCGGGGCCAACTCCCGGGCTACGCTCTTGGTGAATCCCACCAATCCGGCCTTGGACGCAGCATAGTTGGTCTGGCCCGCGTTCCCCATGAGCCCCACCACCGACGTAATGTTCAAGATGACCCCGCTTCGGCGCTTCATCATCCCCCGGGTCACGGCGCGGGTCATGTTGAAAGCGCCCTTCAGGTTCACCGCCATGACGTCATCCCACTCCTCGTCCTTGAGTCGGAGGAGGATGTTGTCCCGGGTGATTCCCGCGTTGTTCACCAGGATGCCCGTGGGACCCAGGAGCTCCTCCAGCTCCTTTACCGCCGCCTGAGCCCGCTCCCGATCCGCGACGTCACATGCGACACCGGCATGGCCCTCACCCGGGAGCTCCTCGGCCACCTCCCGACTCCGGTTCCCATCTCGGGCCAGGACCCCCACCCGAGCACCCCCTTCCGCCAATGCCTCGGCCACCGCCCGTCCAATCCCCCGGGTCCCGCCAGTGACCAAGGCCACCTGGCCGTGTAGCTCGCCCTCCGACTTCCCTCCTGCCACCATTCCACCTCCATCAAGATCCCCGGACATCCACTGCCTCGTGGACGCGTCGACTCAATGAGCTGCACCGTCTTGCAACCACGTCTCCACCTCGTCTGCCTCCCCGAGGGTTTGGCAGTCCCATCCCCGGGCGTTTCTCCGATTGAGCCCACAGAGCACTCGACCGGGCCCCACCTCCACGAAGGACTGCGCTCCCTGCTCCAGCATGGCCTCCACCGAAGCCCTCCACCGGACGGGGGCCGTGAGTTGCCGGATGAGGAGCTCCCTGGCCTCAGAACCCGAACGGACGGATCGGCCGGTGACGTTGGAGATCACCGGTACCTTGGGGTCCGCGAACTCGACTCCTTCCAGAAACGACCGGAGCCCGTCCTCCGCTGGTTTCATCAACGGGGAGTGGAAGGCCCCCGAAACGGTCAGAGGAATCACCTTGCGGGCACCTTCTCCCTTCGCTCGGTCCCGGGCCCGGGACACCGCCGAGAGATCGCCGCTCACCACCACCTGTCCCGGAGCGTTGAGATTCGCCGGCACGCAGACCGAGTCTTCCTGGGAAACCTCCTCGCACAGCGCCTCCACCACCTCGTCGTCCAGACCCAAAATCGCTGCCATGGTACCGGGGCGAGCTTCCCCCGCCTGGAACATCAGTTCCCCTCGTAGCCGAACCGCCCGAAGCGCTTCGGGAAAGGAAAGCGTCCCTTGGGCCACATGGGCGGAAAACTCCCCCAGGGAATGCCCGGCAGCCACAGCCGCCGCAGGCGCTCCCTCCGCCAGCGCTCGAAGGACCGCTACGGAGTGGACCAGTATGGCGGGCTGCGCGTTTTTGGTCTGGATCAACTCCTCCTCCGGACCCTCCCAGGCGATCCGTGAGAGGGGCAGCTCCAGGATCTCGTCCGCCTCCCGAAAGGTCTCCGCCGCCGCCGCATACCGTTCGGCCAGCCCCTTTCCCATACCTACGTACTGCGAGCCCTGGCCGGGGAAAAGGATCCCCCAGGCGGTACGCTTCGACATGGCCACCTCCATCAAAACTGCATCACCGACGCACCCCACGTGAGCCCGGCCCCGAAGGCCGCCGACAATACCAGATCCCCCTTTCCGATCCTGCCCTCTTCCAGGCATTCGTCCAGAGCCACGGGAATGGATGCGGAGCTCATGTTCCCAAAGCGGTCCAGGTTCACGTACACCCTCTCCATGGGGATCCCAGCGTATCGCGCCGTGGCCTCGATGATCCGGATGTTCGCCTGGTGGGGGATCATGAGGTCCACCTCGTCCACAGAGACCCCTGCCGCCTTCAGTGCCTCGGTGGAAGCATCCGCCATGGCTCGGACTGCACTCTTGAACACCTCTCTTCCCGCCATCTTCACCAGGTGATCACCGCGATCCAGGCCTTCCGAGTCCAGTGGGTGTTCCACCCCGCCGGCAGGCCGATGAAGGAGGTGTGACAGGGAACCGTCGGAGCGATGGTGGTGGGAAAGGAGCCCCCGCGTCCCGGACGATCGTCGCAGCACGGCCGCCCCGGAACCGTCACCGAAGAGGACGCACGTTGAGCGGTCATCCCAGTCGATAATGGAACTCATGACTTCGGTGGCCACCACCAGGGCCGTGTCCCCGCGACCCGTAGCTAGAAAGCCCTCCGCCAACGCCAGATTGTAAAGGAAGCCGGAGCATGCCGCGTGGACATCGGCAGCAAAGCACCGATTCGCCCCCAGGCGAGCCTGAAGATGGCAGGCGGTGGAAGGCAGCCAGCGGTCCGGGGTGGCGGTGGAGACGAGGAGCACGTCGATCTCGGCGGGGGAGATCCCGGCACGGTCCAGTGCCTTCCGAGCGGAGGCTTCGGCCAGGTCCGAAGCGGTCACCCCATCGTCCACGATCCGCCGCTCCCGGATCCCGGTGCGGTCCCGGATCCAGGTATCCGACGTGTCCACCATCTTCTCCAGGTCCTGGTTCGTCAGGATCCGGGGGGGAAGGAAACGGCCTGTGGATAGGATCTCGACGGAAGGCTTGGTTCGAGTCACCGTCGGGCCTCATCCCCCGCTTGATCCGCCAACTCCTTCGCGATGTGGCTCACGATGGACGATTGCACCCCCTGGGCCGCCACCCCCAGGGCATTCTGGATCGCCTTCGGAGGGGACTGACCGTGGCAAATGATGGAAACCCCGTTCACCCCGAGGAGAGGGGCTCCCCCGTACTCGGCGTAATCCAGCACCTGGAAGAGGTCTCCCAGGTCCAGATCCGAGGGAGCTGCCTTCAGCTTCCGGTTCAGGAGCGCGAGGATGAACTCGGCAACCGACTCGTAGAACTTGAGAAGGATGTTCCCCACAAATCCGTCGCACACGATGACATCCGCTCGCCCTCGAATGATGTCCCGTCCCTCCACGTTTCCAATGAAGTTGAGGTCACTGTTCTTCAGGAGGGAAAAAGCCTCCAGGACCAACTCGTTCCCCTTTTCCGGCTCCTCTCCGATGTTCAGGAGACCCACTCGCGGTGACGAGACGCCCATCAGGTCCTGGGCATAGATGTTTCCCAACCGGGCAAACTGGACCAGGTGCTTCGGCTTGCAATCTACGTTCGCTCCGGCATCCAACAGGAGGACCGGGCGGTCCGCAGTAGGGAGTACGGTTCCGATGGGAGGACGGGCCACGCCCGGGAGAGCCCGAAGAAGGATGAGGCACGCCGCCATCACCGCGCCGGTGGATCCAGCGCTCACGAAGGCATCCACCGTCCCTTCTTTCTGGAGCTGCACCCCTCTGACGATGGAGGAGTCCGGCTTCCTACGCACGGCCTGGGCCGGGGACTCGCCTGGAAGGATCCGATCAGGGGCGTGGACGATTTGAAGCCGGTCCTGCGGAACGTTATCCGTCTCCGCCAGCACCCCTTTGATGACCTCCTCGTCGCCTACGAGAAGGACCGTGAGATCGGGTCCCAGCTCCTCCAGAGCTCCGATGGCCCCCTGGATCTCGGTTCGAGGGGCGCCATCGGTCCCCATGGCGTCGAGGGCGATGCGCACGGACGGGACCCGGTCAGTCGATCTCTACTTCAACGACCGCTTCGTTCCGGTAGTAGCCACAGCTCGGGCACACGCGATGCGGCCGCTTCGGATCCCCGCATCGCTCACAGGCCCGAAGCGCACGGGCCTCGGCCTTGTAGTGGGTGCGGCGCTTCCGCTTCCGCTGCTTGGAAATCCGCTTCTTGGGTACCGCCATAGCCCCGGCTCACTCCTCTTTCAGCGCCCGAAGAGCGTCCCAACGTGGATCGGGCTCCTCGAACGTGCAGTCGCACGTGCTTTCGTTTCGGTCGATGCCACAGCCGGGACACAGGCCCCGGCAATCCTCACTGCACACCGTATACATGGGCGCAGCCAGGATCACCTCCTCCCGCACCGCCTCGGACAGGTCCAATTCCACCTGCCCAGGAGGAAGCTCCCGAACCCCTTCCTCGGGCTCCCCCCCCAGCTCATCAGGCGGAAGGTACAGCAAGTCCAGACCCTCGGCCACCTCCACCACCACCTCTTTCGTACAGCGCCGACAGATCCTTAGCAACCGTCCCAGAAGTTGTCCCCGGACAAGGATCTGGCCCGACCCGGTAAGGGACACCTGGAGACGAGCGGTCAGCGCCGCTCTAAAACTCAGATCGAACCCCTCCCAAAGGGCGGCCTCAGGGGGAATCCTCTCGTCAACGGCGAGGGTTCCTTCTGTGCGCAACTCGGTCAAGTTGACCTTGAGCATAGAACTTTATGATACTGCAGATGCGCGCCGTCTGTCAACGACCTGGAGTCGACTCACTCACCCGGCCTTCAGGCCCAGCAACTCCGCTTCCGAGTAGAAGAAGCCGATTTCGCGACGGGCATTCTCCGGCGAATCCGAAGCGTGGATTGCGTTTCGCTCCTTCGACTCCGCAAAGCGCTCCCGCACCGTTCCTTCCTCCGCCTCATTCGGATCCGTGGCCCCAATCACCGTGCGGAGGCGGGATACTGCATCCTCCCCGTCCAGAACCATGGGTGCACAGGGACCGGAGGTCATGAACTCCACCAACGACCCATAGAACGGTCGCTCGCTGTGAACTGCGTAGAACGACTCGGCCTGCTCCCGCGTAAGATGACGCATGGAGACCGCACGCACCCTGAAGCTCGCTTCCTCCAGTTGCTGAATGATGGCACCCAGATGCCCGGCCTCCACTGCATCCGGCTTGATGATGGCTAACGTCCGATTCATGAACTCACCTCGCCCTGCTCTTACGGGGTTAACGCCCTGAGCACCCGGTCCCGGGTCAGGAGACCGATGATTTCGCCCTCCCTCACTACCGGGAGCTGAGCCACTCCTTTGTTTACCATGAGGCCCGCTGCATCCAAAAGGCTCTCGTCCTCCGCCACGCACATGACGGACCGACTCATCACATCTCGAGCCATGACCTGGGCTTTCTCGGCCTTCTCCGCCCCATCCCCTTCCCCGGTCTTTCGGTGGGACAGGGTGTACCGAAGGGCCTCCGCGGCGGTCACCATTCCCAGCACCTCATACTTCTCTCCCACCACGGGAACCGCCTGAAGGTTCTTTCGAACCATGAGGTCCACCACCTCATCCAATGGGGTGTTCGGATAAATCCGGTACGTCACCGGGGTGAGCACGTCCTCCACCTTGAGCGTCGGATGGAGCTCGAGCTCCATGAACTCTCGAAGCGCCCGAACCTGTCCGGTGGTTTGACAGGCCAGGAGCTCCTTTCTCCGTTCGCCATCCTGGAAGTAGGACTCCAGTTGATCGCCGGGCCCTGAAAGGGACCCAGGATCCCGAGGAGACACCAGGAAGAAGAGTCCCCGGACGGGGCCTGGACTTCCGAGCTGCTCGCCATCCAGCGGGGTGGCCGTGATTCCCAGTGCCATGGCGAGATCGTCCACTCCTTCTCGCCTTACCCCCATAAGCAGAAGGTCGTCACCGAGCCTCCTCAGCTCTGGCCCGGACGCCGGTTCCGCCTCGTCAGACTCCGACTCGGAGGCAGCCTGGGTCGCCACGGTGGAACCGGTGGGCACGACCCGGTCCTCCAGGACTTCCATCGCCTCCTGAACGGAGTCCGACCTCATGGAAATCACGATCCGATCCGGGGTGAGGAGGTCGGCCACATTCATCGTCCACCTCCCAGAGTGGGGCGACCCGGAGGCGGACCACCGGAGATCGGCGTCCCCCCGGGATCGCTCGTGAAGTCGTCCGTCAGGCGTTTAAGCCCTTCTGGACCAACCCCACGATGTCTGCTGGTCGCTTGGCAACGGCGATGCCATGGGTCCGAAAAGCCTCCATCTTCTCGGAGGCGGTTCCGGCCGATCCGCTGATGATGGCCCCCGCATGACCCATGCGGCGACCTGGCGGTGCCGTCTGGCCCGCGATGAAGCCCACCACCGGAAGGTCCAGGTTTTCATCGATCCACTGGGCGGCCTCCTGCTCGTCGGTCCCTCCGATCTCCCCGATGATGACGATGGCCTCCGTCTCTGCGTCGTCCTTGAAGGCCTGGAGGCAGTCGATGAAGTCCGTCCCGATGATGGGATCGCCGCCGATCCCCACGCACGTGCTCTGTCCAATCCCCGCTTCCGTGAGCTGGTTTACCGCCTCGTAGGTGAGGGTACCGGAACGGGAGATGACGCCTACGGGACCGGGGTGCGTGATCCGGGCTGGAATGATACCGACCTTGGACTTGCCCGGGCTGATGAGCCCAGGACAATTCGGGCCCAGAAGCCGGACCCCCCGATCCTGCACGAAATGATACGCCCGGGCCATCTCCTGGACGGGGACGCCTTCGGTGATGGCCACCACCAGGGCCACCCCGGCATCCGCCGCTTCCATGATCGCCCCTGCGGCGAAGGGGGGAGGCACGTAGACCGCGGAGGTGTTCGCTCCCGTCTCCCGGACCGCCCGGTCCACGGTGTTGAAGATGGGGACCTTCGTACCGTCGTCGGTGGTGAAGCTCTGGCCACCCTTCCCCGGGGTGACCCCTGCCACGACCTGGGTTCCGTCCTCCAGCATCTGCTGGGTGTGGAAGGAGCCGTCCCGGCCGGTGATCCCCTGGACTACGAGGCGCGTCGATGTATCGATGAAAATGGACATGAGGTCTCGTCTTGCTCGGGTCTCGGTTCAGGCGTCATGCGCGACGCCTCAGGTTCAGGAGGATCCGGCCAGCTCCACCGCGCGCTCCACTACAGCATCCATGGAGGTGTGAGCCGAAAATCCGGCTCCCTCCAGAATCTCCAGAGCCTCCTCCTCATTCGTCCCGGTGAGCCGGATCACGATGGGGGGCTGGATCTCGATCCGGCGGATGGCTTCCACGATTCCGTTGGCGACGTCGTCACAGCGGGTGATCCCTCCAAAGATGTTGAACAGGATCACGTTCACGTTCGGGTCCGACGTTATGATCTCCAGGGCCGCTACCACCTTGTCCGGATTGGACGAGCCTCCGATATCCAGGAAGTTGGCCGGCTCCCCGCCGTAGTACTTCACCAGATCCATGGTGGCCATGGCGAGCCCCGCTCCGTTCACACAACAGCCCACGTTCCCATCCAACTTCACGAAGGAGAGTTCAGCCTCCCGGGCCCGGCCCTCGGCCCACGGCTCCGCCTCCACGTCCCGGTATCCCGCCACGTCGGGAAGTCGGAACAGCTCGTTTTCGTCCACGCTCACCTTCGCGTCGATGGCCTTCACCTCTCCCGTCGGCGTCACGATGAGGGGGTTGATCTCCGCCAGGGAGCAGCCGTTGGAGTGGAAGGCGTCGTAGAGCTGGAAAATGATCTTGGACGCCTGCTTCACCAAGGACGGATCGGAATAGAGGAAGTCGGCCAGCCAGAGGGCCTGGTGGGGGAGGAGCCCGTAGCGGGGATCCACCGGGAGCTTCCGGATCGCTTCCGGGTTCGTGGCCGCCACTTCCTCGATGTCCACCCCGCCCTCCGGGGAGACCATGAACAGCGGCGCCTGACTGGATCGGTCCACCAGAACCCCGACGTACGCCTCGTGCTCGATGTCCTCCGCCGGAGTGACCAGAACCTTTTCTACAGTGAACTCCTTGATGGACATCCCCAGGATCCGGGACGCTTCGTCCCTGACCTCCTCGGGGGTGTCCGCCAGCTTCACCCCGCCGGCCTTACCCCGTCCTCCGGTGTGCACCTGAGCCTTCACCACCACCGTACCACCCAGCTTCCGCGCGATGGCCTCCGCTTCTTCCGGACTGGTTGCCACCTCCCCGGGCGGTACGGGGATCCCGGCCTTCCGGAAGAGCTCCTTCGCCTGATATTCGTGGATATCCATAGGTCGTCCCGGTTCCCTTCACGTTTCGTCGAGGTTTGATTCACCACCCCGTAGGCCCGTGGGCCGGCGGAGGCGGGGCTGTAGGGCTCTTCCAGCGGCGTGCGCCGGGAAAAAGCCTGTGCAAGGTACCCATGACCCCGGAAGGGATCAAGGAACGGTGAGGGTTTCGGCTCCTGGGGTCAGGACCCGGTGGGCTGAGAAAGGACGGCGCGGAGGTCTTCCAGGGCCCGGCCGAACCCTTCCCAGTCTCCCGCCCGGAGCCGATTCTCCGCCTCGTCCAACAGTTCCAAGGCCTCCATGGAGGGAACCGCAGGAGTCGGCTCGGGAGTAGGTGGCGGGGCCT
>SKZC01000058.1 GCA_007127575.1 Gemmatimonadota bacterium | reverse complement strand
GGAGCTCCTCCAGACCTTCCAGAAGGCGCTTCGGGCCTATCAGCTTTACGACCAAAACAACCCGGTCTACAAGCGGTTCGTCTCCAGTCTGAGGGACGGGCTCTCCCATCTCTGGGACTCGGTAGAGCGTCTTCATCTGATGGTGGAGGAGGACCGCCTGATCTGGCTGGGGGAGGAGGTATATCGGAACGAGAACCGTTCCGAGTCCCTTGCCTTCCTCTTGCACAAGGACGGGATCCGGGACGTGACCCTCCTGCCCGGGTTGGAGGAGGAGGAGCTGGAGAGTCTTCTGGAGGTCCTCCACCAGGCCAGAAACGTCCGGCAGGAAGGGGACGACCTGGTGACGATCCTCTGGGACCGGGACCTGCAACTCTTTCGACATTCGTACGTGGATTATGCCGCCGAGGGATTGGACCTCCCTGAGGCGGAGGCTTTGGACGACGAACAGCTCCAGGCCCTGGTAGGCGGTGAGGTCTCCGGCCTGGGACTTGGAGAGGCGGAGGTAGAGGGGGAAGAGGAGGAAGGGGAGGGGGGCCCGGGAGGCGGAGGCGCGCCGTCCCCCGCCGGGACGGTGAACCGGGAGGATTTCAATCCCACCCTGTACGCCCTGGACTCGGAGGAGGAGCGCTACCTCCAGGAAGAGCTGGAGAAGGAGTTCCGGCGAGACCTCCGGGACGAGGTCCTCTCGGCCCTTTTCGACCGGCTCGAGGAGCCGGAACATCGGGACCGACAGGAGGAGATTCTGGAGATTCTCCGGACCCTCCTTCCCAGCCTCCTGGGCCACGGGGCCCTCAAGCCCGCCGCCCGGGTGGTGGAGGAGCTCCTGGAGATTCGGAACGACCGGGACGTCCTGGACAAGGACGGCTGGGAAATGGTGGAGCAATTGGTGGAGGACCTTTCCTCCGCCGAGGTGGTGGGGGAGCTGATTCAGGGCCTGGAGGAAGGGGCCATCCCCCCGCGAGCCGAAGAGCTGGCCCTCCTCTTCCGACACCTGCGCATGGGCGCCCTCCCGCCCCTCCTTCGCTCGGTGGAGAGCTCGGAGAACGAGGAGGTGGCGGAGGTTCTCCAGGGTACGGTAGCCGACATTGCGCGCCAGCAGCCGGAAGGTCTCCTCCGGGCGCTGGGGTCGTCCGATCCTCTGGTGGTGGCGGGAGCCGCCCGGGTGGCGGGGGAGATGCAGCTCCAGGAGGCGGCCTCCCACCTCTCCCGGCTATTCAAGAGCGAATCCCCAGCGGTCCGGCTGGCCGCCGCCCGTACGGCGGGCCGGATTCCTTCCTCCGTCCTGGCCAATGCGGCCCAGCAGGCTCTGGAAGACGAAAACCGAGAGGTACGGATTGAGGCCGCCCGAGCGCTGACGGCGGTGGAGTATGCTCCTTCGGCGAAACGGTTCGAGGAGATCGTCACGGGCAAGGCCATCCGGGAAGCGGACATCACGGAGAAAATCGCGTTCTTCGAGGCCTACGGGCTTCTGGGCGGGGAAGAAGCGGTGAAGGTTCTGGACAAGCTCCTCAACGGACGGAGCCTCCTCCGAAGAAAGGAGCCTTCCGAACTCCGAGCCGCGGCGGCGTTGGCTCTGGGGAGGTCCGGTCGGCCCTCGGCCCGCCGAAGTCTGGAAAAGGCGGATGGAGACAGCGAGCCCGTCGTGCGGAGCGCCGTGAACCGGGCCCTGAAGGGGGAGGTGTCGGCGTGAGCCTGGAAGAGCGTTCCACAGTGGTGCGCCCGGCGGGGACCCAACCCCGCATCGGGCTACAGGAGGAAGGGCGAAAGCTCCTCTCCCACTTTTACGCCGCCGTGCGCGCCCTGAAGCTGTATCCCCTGGAAAACGATGCGGTGCAGCAGGCCCTCCGGGAGCTTCACGAGCGGGTGACGGGCCTCCTCTCCCGCGAAGGGGTGGCTGAGCTTCGGGTGGTGGGGGACTTCTTCTTCCTGAACGAGACCCGGCTTCGTCTGGACCTCAGCAACTTCTCCACATTCGGGGCCTTCGCCCGGGTTCTGGCGGAGCACCGCATCGGTCAACTGGAGGTGGAACGGGGGATTCAGCTTTCCGAGTGGGCTCCCTTCCTCTCCCTTCTCCTCAGGAAGCCGGACCCGGATCGGCCCTTCGAAGGCTTCATGGAACGGTTGGCCGAGGCCCCTGTGGAGCACTTCCACCTCCTCCCGGACCGGGAAGTGCAGGTCCTGGATATGGAGACGGAGGAGGCCAAGCAGGTGGCGAAGCGGACGTACGCCCAGTCCGTCCAGACGGCTCGGGACGTTCTTTCGGATCTGCGGGTGGGCCGGGCGGTGAACGTCCGGAAGGTGAAGCGGGCCGTGCAGGGGATCGTAGATCAGGTCCTCTCCAACGAACCCTCCATCATGGCCATGACCACGCTGAAGGAGTTCGACGACTACACCTTCACCCACTCGGTGAACGTGACGATTTTCAGCGTCATCATCGGCCAAAGGTTGGGTCTTCGGAAGAATGAGCTCTATGAGCTGGGGCTGGGAGCCCTCTTCCACGACATCGGTAAGACCCGTCTACCCGAGGAGGTGGTGAACAAGGCCGGAACCCTCTCCGAGGAGGAGTGGACCATCATGCAGGAGCACCCCACCGAGGGGCTCCTCATGCTCTTTCAGCTCCACGGGTTCACGGACGTTCCCTATCGCCAGATGCTCATGGCGTACGAGCACCACATGAAGGTGGATCTCACTGGATACCCGTCGAATCGGCGGGAGCGGGAGCCCGGCCTCTTTTCCCGGATCGTGGCTGTGGCCGACGCCTTCGACGCCGGGACCTCGGTTCGGAGCTACCAGTACAAGCCCTGGCCTCCCGACGCAGTCCTCCGGGAGATGCGGGACAACCCGAAGCGTGGCTTCGATCCCATCCTGGTGAAGACCCTCATCAACGCCACCGGGGTGTATCCGGTGGGCACGGTGGTGGTCCTGGACACCATGGAGGTGGGAGTGGTCTCGGAGGCCAACTCGAATCCGAAGCGGATGCACCAGCCCAAGGTGCGCCTGGTGACGGATCCCATGGGTGTCCCCCATGCCGAGCCGGTGACGGTGGATCTGGAGGAGGTGGATCCGGACTCCGGGGATCCGCGCCGCTCCGTGATCAAGACGGTGACGGCGGAGAAGTACGGGATTCAGGTCAGCGACGTCCTGGTGTGATCCGAACCTCCCCACCTCCGGCCCGGCCCTTCCGGGCGTCTAGTACCTCGTTGCGGAAGTCCGCGTACATTCGAGCGCCGCCGCATCCGCTCCAGCGTCGTTGCTCCTCCTCGACGTAGCGCTGCTATGCCTCGTCGTCGCGCCTACCTGGAGCGGCGC
>SKZC01000028.1 GCA_007127575.1 Gemmatimonadota bacterium | reverse complement strand
CTCGCCGCCGGGGATCCTTTCCAGGCCGATCCAGAGGTAGTAGTTGGCGGCCAGGAAGAGGATCCCGATGAGGAAGGCCTGGATGATCCAGAGCCAACTCATGAACCCCCCCATCATGGTGATCCCCATCTGCTGGTTGTACTCGTAGATTTCCCGGCCCAGCCAGTAGCCGGCGAAGGGGAGGACGAGGAAGACCGCGATGGCGATGAAGTTTCCGACGTACCCCATCCAGTCGTAGTGGGCCCGCTCCTCGGGGGTCTTCGCTTTGAGGAACCGATAGGCCGCGTAGGCAGCCACGATGGAGCCGCCGAAGACGGCGTTGGCGATCAGGCGGTGGATGTTGATCGGCATCCAGGTGGCGTTGGCGAAGGCGCTCCAGAACTGAACCATGCCCGGTGCCGTGTCCGGGGTCAGATCGGTCGGGGGGCTGTTCATGAAGGTGAGCCAAGAGTTGGCGATGAACATGACGATGGTGCCCCACACGTTGAGCATGAGGCCCAGCCCCCAGTGGAAGAGCTTGGCCCGGCCCTTCTTCCAGCGTTCCCACGTGTAATAGTAGGTGTAGAGCGTGGCGGACTCGGCGAAGAAGAGCCCGGCGTAGATCCACATGGAGGCGCCGAAGATCTCGGCCAGGTAGCTCCACAGGGCCGGGTAGAGCGTGGTGAGAAGGAAGAGGAGCAGTCCCCCCCAGAGAGCTGTGGCGCTGTAGGCCACCAGGAGGAGCCGGGTGAACTCCTTGGCCAGGCGGTCGTATTTTTCTTGCTTCCCGAAGATGGAGACGGCCTCGGCGATGACGGCGAACATGGGAACGCCGAGGACAAAGGCCGCGAACATCAGGTGGACCTGGGCGGCGATCCAGACGGCGGCCCGGCTCCCGATGAGGGGGAAGTCCTCCCCGTACTCCGGCACCGAATAGGCCTGGGCCAGGAGGGGGAGGGCCAGAAGGAGCATGGCCCCCAGGGTCAAGATGGCCACGACCCAGGCCCTTCGCCCGGGAACCAGGGTTCGCACGTTCATGCCTCTCCTCCCCGCCGAAGGAAGAAGGGGAGCTTCCTGGAAAAGTCCACGGGAAGGCTCCGCCTCACCTCTGTCATCACCTCCACATCCACCTCCCGGTAGCCCCGCTCCCGGGCGAAGGCCTCCACCCGTGCGCTGACCACTCCTCGGACGAAGCTGGGGACCCGGCTGATCCGCTCCTGGGCCTCCTCGGTCCAGGGCAAGCTCCCTTCCCAATCCTCACCGTAGCCCACCGGGGCTGGGGGCCGGACGACGGGTCGGTCACCGGGGGGATCGTAGGCGCAGGAGTCGTCCGGTCCCAGCAGGTCCCCCGTCTCGGCGTAAGCCCGGGCCCGGCAGCCGCCACACACCTCCCGGTACTCGCACTTTCCGCACCGACCCCCCAATTCTCCGTGCCGGAGGGCGTTGAAGACTCGGGACTCCCTCCAGATCTCTCCGAAGGAGCTCTCGTTCAGGTCTCCCGCCACCGCAGGTGTGTATGGGCAAGGGGTGACCTTTCCCTCCGGCGTGATCCGGCAATAGTGGACGCCGCATGGGCAGCGGGTTCTGTAGTTCATGAGCGGGGAAGCGCTCTCCCCGTCCACGATGTGGCGCATGATCTGGGGCTGGCACTTGGAGCGAATCATCATCCGGCCCCGGTACTGCTCCTCCAGCTCCAGGAGCTCCAGCAGCACCTCATCGTTCTCCTGCGGCGAAAGCCCTCTCATGCCCTCCCCTCGCCCGGTGGCCACCAGGAAGTAGAGGTTGAAGGACAGGGCTCCTTTCTCTTCGGCCCAGCCCACGAGATCCGCCAATTCACCCCGGTTCCCACGGGTGAGGCTGGTCTGTACCACGAAATCGAGACGGTGCTCGCGAAGCCGATCCACTGCGGCCAGGGTGTCCTGCAACGCACCGCCTCCGTGTCGGAAACGGTCGTGGTAGGTGGGGTCCAGCGAGTCCACGCTCACCGCCACGCCCTTCACGCCGGCCTGCATGAGGGAGGCGATTCGGTCATGGGTCAGGCGGGTGCCGTTGGTGCCCACCACCACTGTGGCGCCTCCCTGGCTGGCGTGCTCCGCCAGCTCCTCGAGGTCTTCCCGGAGGAGAGGCTCGCCACCGGAGAGGATGAGCATGGGATTGGGGTTCACCTCCAGGAGTTCGTCCAGAATCCGGAGGCAGTCCGCGGTGGATAGCTCGTCCTTGGCAGCGTGCCACGATCCTGCGGATATGTAGCAGTGGGCGCAGGCCAGGTTGCATCGCTTCGTCAGGTTCCACGCCACCACGTGGGGGGTAAAGGTGTCCGCTTCCCCCGCTCCCTCCCATGCTCCAGCCTTCCCCGGGAAGGGGGATGCGTCCAGGTCGCCGGCTAGGCCCATGGCACTCCCGGTGCTCCCGGCCCCTCCCGCCGTCGGGAGGGCAAAGGGAGGGCGCTTCGAAGGCGACGGGCGTTCCGTCACTCGCTGCCGTCCTTCTCCTGAGTCATGAACTGTTCCACGGCCTTTTTCGCCTCTTCCGGGGTGGCGGTCTTGAAGTCCATGGGACAGGCGTCGGACTGCTCCTCGATGTCCCGGATGGGGCATCGAGTGACCCCTTGAGCCTTGGCCTCATCGATGAACTTCCGCATCTCCGGGCTCAGGGCGTCCCCCCCTTCCGCCGCCGCCTTCACCTGCTTGGACTGAAGCTCCTTGAACATCACGAGCATGGTGTCCATGTCGAACTCGTCGGCGGCGATCATGGCCTGCTTGTTTTCGTCCATCACCTGGGTGGTGACGCGCCAGAACCCATTCTCCCGGGCGAACCGCTCCACGGTGTTCCGGGCCAGGGGGCGTGCCACCAGAGGTACGGCCTTGAGTCGCTGGAAGGCTTCATGGGTCCACACCACCGGATCTCGGGCGGTGCGCTCCCGGGTCTGCTCGTGATTGGTGTAGGGGCACTGGGTGGTGATCATCGGGGTTTCGGGCTCGGGGTCGGCGTCATGCCCCTCCACCACAGTGCGCTTCATGGCTTCCTCGGCCTTCACTTCAGCCATGGCCAGCTCTTCCGCCGTGCCGATCCCCATGACGATCTGCATGTGGGTGGGAAGGAGCTTCTGGATCGCCTCATCCAGCCGCTCGTTGGTCACGGTGGGGAGCATGGCGGCGCCGTTGGCCCCATTCCCGTTCCCGTGGCCGTTGGGGCCGTAGTTCTCCAGAACGAACTCTTCCACCGCCTTCCGGGCGATGCCCAGCGCGAAGGGAGGAACCCTCAGGATTCGCACTTCCGCGTCCGGGGCCCACTCCAGTCCTTTCTCGCCGTCCTCCTCGATCCAGGGAAT
>SKZC01000066.1 GCA_007127575.1 Gemmatimonadota bacterium | reverse complement strand
GAACGCCGGCCCCCCGTCGAGTTCCAGGATTTCGCGGAGTAGAACCGACCCGGGCCAGCGGGGTGATGCGGCGAGGTGGGCCTGGAGGCTCGCCAGCGATGCCATACCCTCCCGCTCGGCCGTTGCCACCGCCCGCTCCAGATCGCGGCGGGCCACCGGAGGAAGGGGGTCGCGGCCGCCGGCACCGGGACGCCGGGCCGCCAGGGAGGCAAGGTCCAGAAGCGTGCGAGTGGGCGTCGTCACCGGGATCCCCTGGCGCGTCGTCTGGTCCTCGGGGCCGAGCGTCGTCACGCGGTGAGCGAGGATGCCCGGGGCAGCGCCCCCCCGATCCGAGCGGAAGACCGAGACCTCCACCGGCATGGATGCCTGGGAGCGGCCCCTGCGTGGCGGGGGGAGAAGCTCCCAGAGAGCCCCTGCCGACCTGTGACTCAGGACGGCCCGCGGTCCGCAGGCCAGGACAGCGGCCATTTCGTTGGCCCGCTCGAACAGCCGTGGCCCGACCCGGTAGACTCCGCGATGTATCCGTGTGAGGCGTCCCTTTCGGACCCGGTGCCGGACCATTTGTCGGGTGAGACCCGCCTCACGGAGCTGGTCAAGTGTCAGGATTCCGTGCTGCCGCTCGGCGATACGGTCCACCCGGCCTTCGAGAGAAGAGCGGCCGGGAGGGTGAGGGGACGTGCGATCCTCCGCAGGCAGGAACCGTTTCTCCCCACTCGACGGCTTTTTCGAGGATGCTGGCATTCAGTGTCTCCGTATTGACCCCATGGACCACAAGCGTCGTCATTCGCGAACGACGCTTCCGGATCCCGTCTCCCATAAGAACCCTTTCAATGCCACCGTCCCGGCGAGACCCCATGCTTGTGGGCTTATGGGCCTGTCGGACCCGTCATCGGCGGAACGACTTGGGTGGCACCGTCGGGGCCGCCCCGTGGAGACACAAGAGGTTGCGTTCGCGGGCGGGAACATGGCCGGAGGGGCGCGGCAGACCTTCGCCGCCCCACTCCCCGCGACGCACCGACCTATCTCAGAGCGAAGACACCGGAGCCAGCCGCAGAGGCGGTGGCCCACTGGGTGCGGGGAGACGACCTACCACATCCACCATGTGAGGGCCGCTCCAGCCACACCGGCGACCAGCAGAAACGGGACCGCGCAGAGGTGGAACATCCACCACGCCTTCCGCTCCCCCAGCATCCGCAACGCGATGACGTTGACGAGCGGTGCCATGGCCGTACCGAAGCCTCCGACGCTGACGCCCACGCCATGGTCCACCAGTCGGCGCTGAACTCCGCGAGTACGATGGCGGCCGGGACGTTGCTGACGAACTGGGAGAGCAGAGCGCCGCCGAGGAGGAGCCCCAGTGGCCCCGAGCGGGCCATGTCGCCGAGCGTCGCCTGGACGAAAGCCAGGTCAGCCACGAGTCGAAAGGCGATGAACATCAGGGCGACGATTGCCAGCAGGGGCCCGGCGGTCGCTCGGATCGATGGCCAACGGGCGGGGGCGGAAGGCCACGAAGGTGAGGAAAATGAGTCCGGCCATCATGATCGCCACGATGGGAAGCATGGCGAGAATGAACCCCCTGGCGGAGGCCCCGCTATGCTGCCAGAGAAAGAGGTTCTGCGGATTGCCGATGGGCGTCAGGGCGAAGCCCGCGTTCACGGCGAGCGCCTGGAAGATCACTAGCTTCGCCACCGGCGCCTCGCCGTGGGTGCGCAGCGAGAGGGTCATGGGGACGACCACGAAGAGAGCGACATCGTTCGTGATCACCGTGGAAAGGCCTGCGGCCACCAGGACGAGGACCAGGGCCAGGGCCAGCGATCGTTCCGTTCGGACCCGCGCCAGCACGGTGTGCGCCAGCCGGTGCAAACCACCGCTCTCCTCGAGACCCCGGGTGAGGATAAGCAGGCCCGCCAGCAGGGCAATCGTGTGCCAGTCCACCAGCGTCGGAAAAGCCGGAATACGCCGGGGGTCCAGGAGCCCCAGCAGGATAACGAGGGCCAACAAGCTCCAGAAGAGCCAGTCGCCGCGGAGTCGTTGCCAGTAGTTAAGGGGCGCGGGTGTGGGCGCGGGGGTCCCTGACGGAGCCTTGGTCACCATGTCGTTGGGTGCACAGCGTGGTGGTCGGGTGCACGGCGTAAGATGAGGAAGCGTAGAGGAGTCGAGGTGCGAAAGAGCGCGGCCGTGGAAGGCCGGGCGCGATCACCTTCGACACTCGGGACATCCTGTGAACCCACGAGGAGAACGTCGGCTTCGAGGGGTCAGGTCATCTCCGACCGGGTCTCCCCGCCCCTCGCCCCCCGCTCTCCGAAGTACCAGTCGAAGAGCACGGGCACCACCATCATGTTGAGTAGGGTCGCCGAGACCAACCCCCCCAAAATCACCGCCGCCATGGGGCCCTGGATCTCGTTCCCCGGGCGACTGGCCGCCAGGGCGAGGGGGGTCAGGGCCAGCGCGGTGGTGATCACCGTCATGAGGATGGGCTGAAGCCGACTCCTCGAGCCCTCCAGGACGGCCTCCCGGGCGCTCCTCCCTTCCTCGTCCACCAGGCGGTTGTATTCGGAGATAAGGATGATGCCGTTCCGGACCGCGATCCCGAAGAGGGTGATGAAGCCGATAAGGACGGCGATGCTCAGGATTCCGTCTCCCAACCGCACCACCAGGATTCCTCCCACCAGCGCCAGGGGCAGATTCAGGAGGATGAGCCCCGCCTGAGTGGCCGAACCGAACTGGAGGTACAGGGCCAGGAAGATCAGGAGAAGGGAGAGGAGACTGACGAGCAGAATCGTCCGCGTGGCCTCCTCTTCCTGCTGGAACTGCCCTTCGAAGGAGACCACATACCCTCCCGACAGGTCGAGTCGCTCCGAGACCGCTTCCCGGAGACGGGTCACCGTACCCCGCAAGTCGCCTCCCACGATGTTCGCCTGGGTCACCAACATTCGGCTGGCGTTTTCACGGGAGATGGAGTTGGGTGCGTAGGAGACCCGGACCTGGGCCAGGTCGCCGATCCGGACCCGCTCGCCCCCAGGCAGGGTCACGGGCACCCGTGCCACGTCCTCCGGGCTCTCCCGGTATCGCTCCGGGAGCCGGACAACCAGATCGAAGACGGCGGGATCCAGGAAGATCTGATCCACGACCCGTCCCCCCACGGCGGTCTCGATCACCGCTCCGAACTCGGCCATGGACACTCCGTGCAAAGCGAGGAGGTCCCGGTTCGGAAGGATCTGGAGCTGCGGCACGTCGGTTTGCTCGTCGGTGAGGATGTCCCGGATCTCGCCCTCACTTCGCATGATCTCCTCGAGCTCCCGACTCAGGGCCTGCAG
>SKZC01000141.1 GCA_007127575.1 Gemmatimonadota bacterium | reverse complement strand
CTCCTGGTGGCCCACGACCGGTATGATGGCCAGGCCCCGGCGGCAGGCGTGGTCACGGGGGTCGGTCGGATCCAGGGACGGGAGGCGGTGGTGGTGGCCAACGACGCCACCGTGAAGGCGGGTTCCTGGTGGCCGGAGACCATTACCAAGATCCTCCGGGCCCAGGAGATCGCCATGCGCTGCCGGATCCCCATCATCTATCTGGTGGACTCGGCAGGGGTGAACCTCCCCTACCAGGGAGGCGTCTTCCCGGGCCAGTACGGCGCGGCCCGGATCTTCTACTACAACTCCATCATGCGGCGCTACCTGCGGGTGCCTCAGCTCGCGGCGGTCATGGGCCCTTGTATCGCCGGGGGTGCGTACCTTCCCGCCCTCTCGGACCTCATCGTCATGGTGGAGGGGACGAGCTTCATGGGGTTGGGTGGGCCGAACCTGGTGAAGGGAGCCACAGGCCAGAGTGTGGAGGCGGAGGAGCTGGGCGGGGCCCGGGTCCACACCGAGATCAGCGGCGTGGCCCACTACATGGTCCCGGACGACGAAGCGTGCGTGGAAAAGCTACGGCGCCTGGTCCACGAGCTGCCCCGTCCGCCCCTTCCGCTGGAGGTGGAGGAGGGAGAACGGCAGCCCACCCGACCGGCGGCAGAGATCTACGACATCCTCCCCGACGATCACCGCCAGCCCTACGAGATGCGGCAGCTCCTGGAGTGCCTCCTGGACGACGAAGGGCTGGACGAGTTTCAGCCTGGCCGGGCCAAGGAGATGATCTGCGGAACCGGATTCATCGACGGGGTTCCGGTGGGGGTCATCGCCAACGCCCGGGGGCTGGTCCGGAATCCGGGCCAGGAGCGCCCGGCCTTCGGCGGAATCGTCTATACGGAGAGCGCCGAGAAGGTGGCGTATTTCATCGAGACGATGAACCGTCAGCGCCGGCCCATTCTCTTCGTCCAGGACGTGTCCGGCTTCATGGTGGGTCCCGAGGCGGAGCACTCGGGGATCATCCGGGCAGGAGCTCAGTTCGTGGAGGCCATGGCCACAGCCACCGTACCCAAGCTGGTTCTTACGGTGAACCACGCCTCGGGCGCCGGCTACTACGCCATGGCGGGGCAGGGCTTCGACCCGGACTTCATCCTCTCCCTTCCCACGGGCCGCATGGGGGTGATGGAGGGGGAGAGCGCCGTCATGGCCCTCTTCTCCTCCCAGCTCGACCGCCTCAAGGCGGAGGGAAAGGTGCCGGACGAGGACCTCCGGACCCGGATGGACGAGGTGCGGGAGGAGTACGAGCGGCAGCTCGACGCCCGCTTCGCCGCCGCCCGGGGCTTCGTGGACGAAGTGGTTCTTCCGGAGGAGATCCGGCCGAGCCTCTCCCTCCTCCTCCGGGCGGGACTCCAGAATCCGGGCCCCCACCTGGGGCCCTTCACACTTCCTGAAGGAGCGTCATGACGGACGAGGACCGCGTGATCCGGATCGGAAGCGGACAGGGCTTCTGGGGGGACGACCTGGACGCCCCGGTCCGGCAGGTGGAGGGAGGAGAGCTGGATTACCTCATGATGGACTACCTGGCCGAGGTGACCATGTCCATCATGCAGAAGCAGAGGGGCCGGGACCCGTCCGCCGGCTACGCCCGGGACTTCGTGCCCCTCATGGAGCGGATTCTCCCCCGGTGCGTGGAAGACGGAGTCCGGGTCGTCACCAACGCCGGAGGCGTAAACCCCACCGGTTGCGGGGAGGCCGTGGTGGAGGCGGCCCGGGAAGCGGGGCTCCAGGGTAGGGCCCGGATCGGGGTGGTGACGGGCGACGACCTCATGGATCGTCTGGACCAGCTCCTCTCCCAGGGCCACGAGCTCCGGAATATGGAGACGGACGAGCCCCTGGAGGAGGTCCGGGACCGGGTCCGAAGTGCCAACGTCTACATCGGCGCACCTCCCATCGTGGAGGCGCTCCGCCAGGAGGCAAACGTGGTCCTCACGGGCCGCTCCACGGACACCGCCCTCACCTACGCTCCCATGATCCACGAGTTCGGGTGGGGGGAGGGCGACCACCACCGGGTGGCCGCCGGGGTCATCGCTGGACACATCAACGAGTGCGGAGCGCAGGCCAGCGGCGGGAACTCCATGATCGACTGGTGGACCATCCCCGAGCTGGAGTCGGTGGGCTTCCCCGTCATCGAGGCACACCCGGACGGGAGCTTCGTGGTGACCAAGCATCCGGGGACCGGGGGCCGGGTCACCCTGGGCACGGTGAAGGAGCAGATCCTCTACGAGATGGGGGACCCGTCGGAGTACATCACCCCGGACGTGGTAGCCGACTTCACCACCATTCGCCTGCAGGAGGAGGGGGAGCACCGGGTTCGGGTCACCGGGATCAAGGGCCGGCCGCGCACCGACTTCCTCAAGGTGTCCATCGCGTATTCGGCGGGGTGGAAGGCGGTGGGTACCCTGGTCTACGCCTGGCCCGACGCCGCCCTCAAGGCCCGGGAGGCGGATCGGATTCTCCGGGCCCGACTGGACCGATTGGGCCTGGAGTTCGACACCATCCGAACGGAGCTGGTGGGGTGGGACTCCACCCACGGCCACCTGGTGGGAGAGCCCCCCCGGGACGTTCCGGAGGTGGAGCTTCGCGTCGGGGTGAGGGGCCGGGACCGGGAGGCGGTGGAGCGGTTCACCCGGGAGATCGCCCCCCTGGTTCTCACCGGGCCTCCCTCCGTCACCGGGTTCGCCGGGGGGAGGCCACGGGTGCAGGAGATCATGGCCTTCTGGCCTGCCCTCATCCGCCGGGAGGTAGTGGAGCCCTATCTGATGACTCGAATTCTGGAGGTGTGAGAGGGATGGCCAAGATCCAACTCGTGGACCTGGCTCACGCCCGGTCCGGAGACAAGGGAGACACGGCGAACGTGGGGGTCATGGCCTACGAGCCCGACGACTACGATCTCTTGAAGGAGCTGCTGACCCCGCAACGGGTGAAAGAGCACTTCGGTCCCATGGTGAAGGGCCCGGTGGAGCGCTTCGAGCTTCCCAACCTCCATGCCCTGAACTTCCTCCTCCATGGTGCGCTGGACGGGGGAGGCACGGTATCTCTCATGACGGACGCCCAGGGGAAGGTGTTCAGCACCGCTCTCCTCCGGATGGAGGTGGAGGTACCGGAGGAGGTGGCGAACCGGGTCGCCGGTCGGGGACGCGTTCCCAAGGGGTGGGAAGGTGGGTAGGGAGGGCTCCGCCGGCGACGCGTTGCCCGTCCCGCTGTCGGTCCTCGAAGTGGCGCGCCGTATGGGCCGGCTGGTCGGCTACCCGCTCCCCGACGAGACCGGGCCGGCGCCCCCCATCCGCCCCT
>SKZC01000399.1 GCA_007127575.1 Gemmatimonadota bacterium | reverse complement strand
GGTTGGGGACCCTGGCCAGGCGCCGACGCCGGATGATCCGGTTCCGCACGGCGGTGCGGTCCTGCCGGCTGAAATCGTATCCGCCGTGGTCGAAGAGAAGCCTCAGGATCCGGAGGAGCGAAGCGTCGTCGTCGGGGACCCCGACGAGGGTGGAAGGGGGAGGGAGGTGCTGGGCCAAAAGGGGGCCCACGACCGCGAGGTTCGGGACCACTCGGAGACGGTCCGTTCCCATCTCGCTCCCGTTGTCCGGGGTGTGGGGCACGGCTGGATCGCCGGTCTCCGGCCGCTCCACCAGGGCGAGGCCTCCTCTCTCCCGGATCTTGAACAACCCTTTGGGAATCCGATCCGGTGGAGTCGCCAGGAGGACGGCGGCGGCATCCTCCCCCCGATCCTCGGCCACCGAGTGGAGGAGGGCGTCCAGGTCGGAAGCGCCTGGGTCGAGGCCGGAGCGGAACCGAAGGGTGTCCCCCTCCACCACCACGGGGACACCGGGGGGAAGGAGGTAGGCATGATCCCGGAGGAGCCAGACCCCGTCCCCTACCCCGGCGACAGGGATGGGGGGAAGGAGGCGGGCCAAACGTTCCAGCTCATTCTGCGCCCCGGCCTCGTCCGCGATGTGAAAGAGAAGCGCGGCACCGGAGCGCTGCGGGAGTCCCTCGAGGAGCCCCGGGAGTCCCTCTCCTTTCCCGGGTCCCACAGCGATGACCACCACAGGGATCAGCTCCTCACCCGAGGCTACGGTCATCTATGCCGCTCCTCCCCGCCCCATCAGGATGGACGGTAGGGGGTGATCCCGTCGCCGTCCACGGGTGCTTCGGCCAGGCGTCCCTCCAGTGAAGTGACCCCCGTGGGCGGATCGTCCCTGAATCCTTGGATCTGGTGGACTTCCTCAGAGGGGATCCGGAGGGACGCCACCCAACGGCGGTCCGGAGCCGGATCCTCCCGCTCGCCATTTCCCACCTCGGCGTTCACCACGGCTTCTTCCAGGATCCCCTCGAGTCCGCCTTCCTCGATGAGCTCCCGGATCACGTGAGCGGAGCCCAGCACCAGCGCCGCAGCGTACGTCCGGTAGAGTCCGTTCCGGTCGCCCGCGGACCGAGGTTCCGGAATGGGGGTCTCACCGTTCAACGTGAAGCCGGCGGGGGGGACCACGATCTGCGGAGGGGGGAGAGCCAGGCCCACGACCACGCGCTTCGCATCCGGATCGAATTCGGACCGAACGGTCTCCGGCCCAGGAAGGGGCAGGCTCAGGTTGGACATGGTGGCGTAGAAGGTCCTGAGCAGGCTGTTGGAGACCACCTTGGAGAGGAAGTCGGGAGTGGGGTCGGCCCGCAGATCCGTGGCCTCCTGAATCTCCCGGTTGTACTCCTCCGCTTCTCGTCGCGCGGCCTTCTGTCTCTCAAGTATGGCTTCTCGGGTGGAGGCCATGGCTTCCTCCCAACGGGCCAACTCTTGCTCATACCGTTTCTCCGCCTCGCGAAACTTCGCTTCATCCGATGCTTCCGCCTGCTTCACCCGTTCCTGGTGCCGCTTCTCCCCACCCAGGAGTCGGCTCAGGAATCCGGGCTCCGGGACGTAGCTCCGGTAGTCGTCCCGGTCCGGTTCGGGGGGAGGGGCTCCCGCTTTTCGTGCCACCTCCCTTCGCGTGGGTTCCTCTACCTCCGGAACGTCGCGCTTCGGGGGAAGGGGGGGCCAGAAAGGGTCCGCGTGCTCGATGATCTCGGAGAGTAGCTTGCCTACGGCCGCTTCGGATCGGGAAGCGTAGAAGTTCAATCGGTGGAGGAACGCTTCCTCGAAGGTCTTGGTTCCCGCCTGAGCCGCTGCTTGCCCGTAGTCTTTCGCTTGGCGCCGAAGGTTCTCGATCCCTTCAGGGGTCCATGCGTACATGTACTGTTTGCTCCCTTGGCGTCCGTAATCTCGGGTCCTGACCCTCTAGAGTAGCCCGAAACGACCCGGGATGGAAACAACGGTTGGGTGTTGCGGTACCAGTCCACCCGGAGCCCACCCCGGAGGGGTTCGGGACGTGTGCCACATACCCAGGAGGTGGAAAAAGGATGTTGGAGATGCCCCCCTTGAACGAGCCGTGGCTTGTCACCACCTGGCCCGGAATGGGGGGAGTGGCCCTGGCGGCCGGCGATCACCTGGTCCAAGAGCTGGGAATGGAGCACCTGGGAGACCTCTCGGTGGAGCACGCCTTCGAGGTCACCCATCTGGCGGTGACGGACGGGGTGGCCCGACTGGGAGAGCTTCCACGGTGTGCCGTTTACCTCTGGCGAAATCCCGGGGGAGGGCCGGACCTGGTCCTGCTTCAGGGTGAAGCCCAGCCGGCTACCGGGGCGTACGCTCTGGCCCGGGAAGTGACCGCATGGGCCCGCGAATGGGGTGTTGTGCGTGTCCTGGGGTTTGCCGCCATGGCCAGCCAGATGCATCCCCGTCAGGAGGCGAGGGTCTTTGGCGCTGCCTCCGGGGCGGAGCTCCTGCGGAGGCTTCAGGAGCTAGGTGCGCAGCCCCTGGAGGAAGGACAGGTCATGGGGCTCAATGGGCTCCTGGTGGCGGCGGCTCAAGCAGGCGGAGTGGAGGCGGCGTGCCTTCTAGGTGAGCTTCCGTACTTCGCCACCCAGGTGGAGAACCCCAAGGCGGCAGGGGCCGTCTTGCAGGTCTTCCAGGAGCTGCTGGGGCACCGTCTCGACCTGACCTCTCTGCAGCGAGATGCGGAAGAGGTGGACCGTCAGCTCACTCGCCTGCTGGAGCGGATGGAGGAATCCGGGGACCCGGACCTGGGGATCGTCCCCAGGGAGGAAGTGGGGAGCGACTCGTCGCAGGAAGCCGTTGGAGCGGGCGAAGAGGACGGAGACAATGGAGGGATAGCTGGCCTCAGCCAGGAAGCCCGGGAGCGCATTGAGCGTCTCTTCCAGGAGAGTGCCCAGGACCGGTCCAAGGCAGTGGAACTGAAGCGGGAGCTGGACCGATTGGGGGTCTTTTCCGCCTTCGAAAACCGCTTCCTGGATCTCTTCAAGAGCGGGGAGTGAGGCCCGGGGTCCCGTCTCCACCTCGGCCGTCTTCCGTGTCTCTCCGCCGCTATCGAAACATCATCCCCGATTGGGAACGGTTCCTGGAAGTCGTTCAGGTGCCGGAGCCCGTCACGTTCCGAGTGAATGCTGCCCGGATCGCGCCACCCGAGCTGCTCACCCGCCTGGAAGCCCGTGGGATTCGAGTGGGCCCTACGAGGCACCCAAAGGGGTTCTTTCAAGCGGACCCGGAGGATGGGCCGTCGGTGGCGTTGACGCCCGAGCACTGGGCAGGACTCCTGTACATCCAACAGGCGGTGATGGGGCTGCCCTCCCTGGCTCTGGGGCCACGACCCGGGGAGAGGGTCCTGGACCTCTGTGCCGCTCCGGGAGGCAAGACCACGCATCTGGCTCACCTTATGGGGGATCGTGGATGCCTGGTGGCTGCCGACGTCAAGGAGCGGCGACTCCGTGTCCTCATGGCCAACGTCAAGCGCCTGGGCCTCTTCTCCGTCCTCTCGGTCGCCGTAGATGGGACCGACTTTCCCTCGGGCGCTCTATTCGACCGGGTACTCGTGGATGCGCCCTGCTCCGGTGAAGGGACCCTTCGGGGAGACGGGGGCCGGATCCGGTCCCCGCGGAGTTCCTTCCGCCAACACATCACCGGGCTCCAGGAACGCCTGCTTCGCCGGGCCGTCTCCCTCACCCGGCCCGGGGGAGTGATCCTCTATTCCACCTGCACCTTCGCTCCCGAGGAGAACGAAGGGGTGGTGAGTCGTGTGCTGGCCGACGGGGAGGTGAAAGTGGAGCCCATTCCTCTGGAGGCGCCCCATTCCCCCGGTCTCACTCGATTTCAGGGGGAGGAGTACCCGGCGGAGCTCCGCGACGCGTGGAGGGTCTATCCGCACCAGATGGATTCCGGTGGCCTGTTCATGGCCCGTCTTCGGCGGCGGGGAGAGGCGGAGGAGGTGGATTCCCGGGTGGGTTGGAGCCCCGTCCCCCCCGTTTACGGGGAGGCAGTCGGGACCGACACAGGCAATTTCACCGGCGGGGAACTTCCGGCTTCGGTGTCGGGGGAGGTGGGTCGATTCGCCTCCGAGTTCGGTGTCGACCCTCTAACCAAGACCCAAGGCCTCCCATTTCTCCGGGGGCGGGGCGTCTGGTTTCACCGGTGCGACCGGTGGCCGGTATCGGCGTGGGATCCGGGGCGACGTTGGCGGTTCCTGGCCCTGGGTCTTCGGAGCTTCGAGCAGGAGTCGTCGGGTCGGTACCGGCCCACCAACGCCCTGCTGGCCCGCCTCGGTTCGGAGATCGAGAAGCGGTGGGTAGAGCTCCCGCGAGCGAGGTTTCGGGACCTGTTGGCGGGGAAGGGAATCCAGGTGGAGGCGCCATCGGGGTACGTGGCTCTCAGCCTGGACGGTCTGACGCTGGGCCGTGGGATCGTTCGCGGCTCAGAGCTCCAACACCAGATCCCCAAGGGGCGAGCCGCCGAGCTACGAAGGGCGCTGGATACGGGAAGCGGGAGCGCGTGATACCGGTTCCACCAGGAGAGGTGCGATGGGTGACGAGCCGTCCGAGCCGGGGCCCTCCGGGGCCTCCTGACACAACCTGCCACCAGTCGCTCCAGGAGGGGGCGTAGCTCAGCCATCTCAGGCTTCATGGGGCGGGAGGGAGGCTTCGGGTCCGACTCTCCCGCAGAGGTCCTCCAGTGAGGGGGAGGGGAGGGTGTGCGGCCTGTGGCGTTCTCCACGGTTTCCGGAAACTTGGCGGGGTCGGCGGTGGAGAGGAGGAGCCCGGTCCCGCCCTTTCCCAGGGGACGGTGCGAGAGGGCCCGCTGGAGAGCCAGCCATCCCACGGCGGTGTGCGGGTCCATGAGGTATCCCCAACGGCGTTCCACCGCAGCCATGGCTTCCAGCGTCTCCTCGTCGCTGTGGGATGACGCCTCCACGTAAGACGCCTGACCACCCCCATTTTCGGACGCCAGGGCGATGAATCGTTCCAGGTTGCTGGGGATGGCCACATCCATGGCGCTGGAGAGGGTGGGCCGACTGGGTCCTTGGGGTTCCTCACCGTGCTGGAGGTAGCGGACCAACCCGTCGTTGGAGTTGGTGGCCGCCACGAGGCGAGTGATGGGCGCCCCCATTCGCCGAGCCATGACCCCGGAGACCAGGTGTCCCACGTTCCCGGTGGGAACGGAGACCACGAGCTCCTCCGGAGCCGGATCGAGCTGAGCCCACCCGTGAAAAAAGTGACAGACCTGGGGCAGGAGGCGGCCTATGTTGATGGAGTTGGCCGAGGTGAGGACCGCCCGCTCCCGCAGTGAATCGTCCGCCAGGACCTCCTTCACGAGCCGCTGGCAGTCGTCAAAGGATCCGTCCACGGCGACGGCCTGGACCCCTTCGTCACCTTTTCCCCCGGATTCGATCTGGCGGCGCTGCACCGGACTGATCCGCCCGTCGGGAAAGAGGACCACGGCTCGGGCTCCCGGAACTCCCCGGAAGGCGTGAGCCACTGCTCCCCCGGTGTCCCCGGATGTGGCCACCACCACCACCACCGGACGGTCGGGGTGAGGATTCAGCAGGGGGAGGAGACGACTCAAGAATCTCGCCCCCGTGTCCTTGAATGATCCCGTAGGGCCGTGAAAGAGTTCCAGCACCGAGAGGCCCGGCTCCAGCTCGCGGACCGGCGCCGGAAAGCTCAGCGCATCCTCCACCAGGCGGCGGATCTCCGATTCAGGCAGTAGGCCGGCAAAGAGACGGGACAGGACCCGCTGCGAGATCTGAGGGAACGATCGACCCCGAAGGTCCTCCAGCGTGGGGGGATCGAAGCTGGGGAGGGACGGCAGGAGGTACAGGCCACCGTCCGGGGCGAGCCCTTCCAGTACCGCCTCAGCCAGGGTAGCCCGAGGCGAAGGTGACCGGGTGGAGCGGAGCTTCATGTCGAGGCCTCGCTGGTGGCGTTCGTCGGGGTCTCCGACGGGACGAGCCGAGCCCCGGCCCGAGACACCGGAGAGAGGTGGAGGTCCGCGGCGAGAGGGGATGCAGTGGAGAAGGCCGTCTTCATGGCCATCCCCACTTCTTCTGCCGTGGACGCGTCGGTACAGAGGGCGAAGAGAGAGGGCCCGGCTCCCGAAATCCCGCAGGCAAGGGCCCCGGCATCCAAGGCTGCCCTTCGCACCGCGTCCAGTCCCGGGATGGCCGGTCCCCGGTGGGGCTCGGCGATGCGGTCCACCAGGGAGTCTTGCAGGAGGTCCAGGTCTCCTTCGTGGAGCGCGTGTACGAATGCCGCCAGGTGCCCCATCTGCTCTACCGTAGCCTCCAGTGTTACGGTCTCGCCCAGGGCGGCCCGCGCCTCTCGCGTGGCCAGCTCCAGATGCGGGTGGAGGAGGGCCACCGACAGCTCGGGTGGCACAGGGAGGGGAAGGATGCGGTGTCTCCCGGAGGGGCGGACCAGGACGAGTCCTCCCAAAAGGGATGGGGCCACGTTGTCGCCATGGGCCTGGCCCGCCGCCACTGCCTCGCCCTGCAGGGCGTATTCCATGAGCTCCTGGGGCGAGGCGTTCGTCCCGAGAACGGAGTTCGCCGCCACCGTGGCCGCGACGGCGCTGGCGGCGCTCCCCCCCATTCCCGCAGAGAGGGGAAGTCCCTTCTCCAGCTCGAGCTCCACGCCGGCGGCCGGGGCGTGCTTCTCCAGGAGCGCGGCCACCGCCGCTCCAGCCGAATTCCGTGCGGGGTCCGTCGGAAGGTTTTGAACGATCCCGTGGATCTTCACGATTCGGGCACCTGGCTCATCGACGGCCCGGGCCGTCACCCGGTCCCCCGGTCTCTCCAGGGCGAGGCCCAGGACGTCGAAGCCGCAGATGACGTTCCCAACAGTGGCTGGAGCGAAGGCCGTGGCCTCGCGTGGGGAGGTCATGCGGTTCCCCCGGCATCGGGGCCACCCGCCGCCTGGAGGCGCAGGGCCCAGTCCCGGGCGGAAAGGAGGAGGTCGGCCAGGAGTCCGGCGGCGGTGACGTCCGGCCCCGCTCCGGGGCCTCGGACCACCAAGGGAAACTCCGAGTAGGCTTCACTTCGCACTTCCAGGAGGTTTTCCGTTTCCCGGAGGTGACGAAGGGGGGAGTCCACCGGGACGGTCTCCACAGCGACGGTGGCCTCGCCATCATCTAGGCGAGCCACCGGAAGGATCCGCCCGCCACTCCTGCGGGCCTCCTCCTGGCGGCGTGCCATCCACTCGTCCGCCTCCACCGGAAGGTCGTGCGGCCCGTCCGGCCCCGCCGCCTCGAGAATCTCCTCCGGAAGGGCTGGTTCCACCTGGATGTCCTCGGCCTCCAGCTCGTATCCCGCCTCTCTGGCCAGGATGAGGAGCTTCCGGGCGATATCGTCCATTCGCAGGTCCTCCCTGGGGTCGGGCTCGGTGAGTCCCCGCTCCCGGGCTTCGGCCAAGGCCTGCCGGAAGGCTCGGCCCTCGTCCAGGGCGTGGAAGAGGAAGGCGAGGCTGCCGGAAAGGAGGCCTTCCAGTCGGACGATGGCATCGCCGGAGGTGCGGAGCTCCGCGACGTTCTCAATCATGGGTACGCCGGCGCCCACGGTGGTCCCGTAGTAGAGCCCCGGCCCGCTCCTCCCCAGCTTCCGGAGCCTGAGGCTCCTCTCCAGGGAGTCCGCAAAGGCCAGCTTATTCGCCGTGACGATGGTGACCCCCGCCTGGAGCAACTCTTCGTAGCGGTCCGAAATTTCCCTGCTGGCGGTGCAGTCCACGAGAACGCGGCGTCCCCCCGAGTCCCGGATCTCCTCCAGGACTTCCTGGGGGGCGCGGTCTCCTTCGGTCAGCGCCTCTCGCCAGCCCTCCAGGGAGATCCCACGGGGGCTGACCAGCGCCTGTCGGCTGCGGAGGATACCTCCCAGCACGGGGGTCATGCCCGTCTGACCCAGGGCCGTCAGGCCACCTCGGCCGAGGCGATCCAGGAGCGCGGAGCCCACCCCGCCGGCGCCCACCACGAAGATCCGGAGCTCGGTGGGGTTGGCTCCGGGGAAGAACGCCCGGTGCACCGTACGGAGGGTTCGCACCTCGTCGGCGCCCTCCACCACCCAGGAGATATTCCGTTCCGAGGAACCCTGGGCGATGGCCTGTACGTTGATTCCCGCCTCGCCCAGCGTCCGGAAGAGTCGCCCGGAGATCCCCGGGGTACGTCGCATCCCCTCGCCTACCAGCGCAAAAACGGACCGGCCTCGCTCCACCACGGGTTTGCTCAACGCACCGGCGGCTCGTTCTCGTTCGAACTCCTTGAAGAGGGCCGCCGTAACCTCCTTCAGTCGAGCTTCGGGTATCGCGAAGGAAAGGGTGTGAGCACTGGAGTCCTGGCTGAACAGGAGAGGGCTCACGTCGGCTGCCCGGAGCGCACGGAATAGACGCTCGGCGGTTTCCGAAACCCCCAGCTCGCCGATTCCCTCCAGACGGACCAGGGCCACGTTGCTCACCGCGGAAATCCCTCTCACGGGCCCGCCTCGCGTCCCTCTCGGGTGTTCCACGATCCGGGTCCCGGGAAAATCCGGGTCCTCCGTGTTGCGGATCACCACCGGGATCCGTCGGCGGCGGGCGGGATGAACCGCCGGGGGGTGGACCACCTTGGCCCCAAAGTTGGCGAGCTCCAGCAGCTCGTCATAGCCCATTTCCTCCACCCATTCCGCATCCCGGACCACCTTCGGGTCGGCTGTCCGAACCCCGTGGACGTCGGTCCAGAGCTCAACTCGGGCCGCTCCCAAGGCGGCCCCCGCCAGCGTGGCGGTGTAGTCCGACCCCCCTCGGCCCAGGGTTGTGGGGTCCCCCTCCGGCGTGGCGGCGATGAAGCCTGTGAGCACCGGGACCTCCCGAGTGCCCAACAGTTGGTCCCGGAGTCGGGGGAACGTCGCGGCTTCGTCCACCCGGGCGGCTCCGAATCGGTCGTCGGTGCGGATCAGGTCACGGGTGTCGAAGGCTCGGGCCGGAACACCGGCGGCACGAAAGACCGCAGCGGTGAGTTGCGCCGAGAAGACCTCTCCGTATCCCAGGACCCGGTCGCGGGTTCGAGGGGAGCACTCGCGGAGGAGCCGGATTCCTCGGAGGAGATCGTCCAACTCGCCGATTCCTTCCCGGATCAACGAACGGAGGCGCTCCGCCTCCTCCGGGGAGGGGTGATCTTCCAGGATCGCCAAGTGCAGCTCCTGGAGCTCCTGGAGTCGTGGCTCCAGATCCTCGGCACCTTGGGCAGCATCCACGGTGAGGCCGTGAAGCGCGTCGGTGACGCCGGAGAGCGCCGAGACCACGACGACGGGTCGAGACTCCTCCCGGGCGGCCTGGACCAACGCCGCCACCTGTTCCATGCGTGCCCGTTCCCTCAAGGCACTGCCGCCGAACTTGAGGACTCGGACTTCCCACGTCTTGTTGGAGGGGTTCCCTCCCACCTCGGTTCTGGAGCGCACGTCCACATCCGTTGGATTCATGGTTCCGTCCCGGTTCAGTTCACTCCTGCAGCTCCCGGAAATGCGAACCGCCCCGACCTCTTCAGAGAGGCCGGGGCGGCGCGCTTCGAGTCCGGGATTCGACCCGACTACCTTCCGAGCGCACTCCCCCGGCCCACCCTCGTCGTTTCGAGAGCGATCCGGGACCCGGTAGTAATCTCCCGACACCGGTCTCCGGGGTCGGGGCGGCCGAATCTGTTCATCATCCCGACATCTTCACCGGAGTTGGGGAGGCTGTCAAGCCGACGCCCGCTCCCGTATGGACCCAAGTGGAGCGGGGAGAGCCGTGACGTCCCCGATTCATTACAGGACCAGGTGGTCCCGCAGCTCCTTGGAGGAGACGTAAGTCCGGAACGCCTCCGCTTCCACGAACTTCGTCTCCACCAGCTTGCGATGAATGTCCGCGCCCAGCGCTCCTTTCAGGAAGTCGCTCTTTTCCGCCACCTCCACCGCGTCCACGAGGTCATGGGGTAGGGCGTCGATCTTGCGCTCCATCCGCTCCACCGGAGTGAGCTCGTAGAGATCGATGGTCATGGGGTCGGGGCAGGGGAGCTTCCGCTCCACTCCTTCCAGTCCCGCCGCGAGCATGACTGCGAAGGCCAGGTACGGGTTACAGCAGGCGTCGGGGAACCGAAGCTCCATCCGAGTGGCCACCTCTTTCCCCGGCTTGTAGGTGGGGATCCGAACGGAGGCGGAGCGGTTCCTCTCGGCCCAGGCGATGTAGACCGGAGCCTCGTATCCCGGTGTGAGCCGCCGATAGGAGTTGTACCACTGGTTCGTCACCAAGGCCATCTCCCGCGCCCGCTCCAGGACACCGGCGATGAAGTGCTTGGCCAGCGGGCTCAGGTGGTGGGGGTCCTCCTTGGAGTAGAACGAGTTCGTGTTCTCGTCCTTGAAGATGGAGATGTGGGTGTGCATCCCACTTCCGTTTACCCCTTCGATGGGCTTGGGCATGAAGGTGGCGTAGACTCCGTTCCGGCGCGCCACCTCCTTCACCAGGTACTTGTAGGTCTGAAGTGAGTCCGCCATTCGGAGCGCCGCCTTGTACCGGATGTCGATCTCGTGCTGCGAGGGGCCCACCTCGGCGTGGTGATACTCCACCGGGATTCCCATGGCTTCCAGGGCGAAAACGGTGGCCTCCCTGAGGTCGTCGCCGATGTCCACCGGATTGATGTCGAAGTACCCGGCCCGGTCCAGGACCTCCGCTCCCTCGTCGTTCTTGAAATAGAAATACTCGGCTTCGGGACCGATATTCATGTGGGAGTAGCCCATCCCCTCGAGCTGACCCAGGGCGTTCTTTAGCACGACTCTGGGGTCGGAGCCGTACGGGCTCCCGTCGGGGGTTCGCACCTCGGCGAACATCCGAAGCACCCGGGACCCTCCGGCCCGGAAGGGAAGGAGCTGAGCGGTGGCGGCCTCGGGCACGGCGATCATGTCGCTTTCCTGGATCCGCTGATACCCCTCGATGGACGAACCATCGAATCCCATGCCCTCCTCGAACGCCCCCTTCAACTCCTTCGGCGTCACCGAAAAGGACTTCAGGTTGCCCAGGATATCGGTGAACCACATCCGGACCGAGGAGATTCCGTAATCCTCCACGTACTTCATGACATCTTCCGGAGTGGAGAGGGAGAGCCCACCTTGGGCGTCCATCTCATCGACGTACTCCTCCATCTCGTCCCGAAATCCTTCTACCTGATACCAGAAGCCGTTCAAGTCCATGGGTCATCCATCTCCGTTTACAGGGGAGTCCATTTGTGTGGCGTGCCGTCCCAAACGACGAAGACCAGGCCGGAAGGGCGTGCCCCTTCCAGACCCGGTCGCAGTTCTTTACGAATCCGTGGCGGGCGTACGGCCCACCGCGTGGGCGAAGCGCTCAAAAATGCACCGCACGATAGAGGGCGTGCCCCCCGAGTGTCAAGCGGAATTCCGTCATCCGGCCCGCAGGCCCGCGGAGCGAGGGGCGCCGGGTGGTTGTTTCCGCCCCGGGTCCCATCCATCTTGCCCCTCCGTCCGTTGGGGATGGGTGTGCAGTGCGCGGAGGACCGAACCCAGGGAGCGAAGAACCGTTGGGGGAACTTCGAACGAATTCGATCACGGGCCGGTCCGTCGTGGTGGCACCACGGCGGGGGCATCGACCGGTGGACTCCACTCCAGGCGGTGGTTCGACCCCGCCTTCGGGAGAAGGTCGGGACCCGTCGTGCCCCTTTTGCCCGGGAAACGAAGGGGAGCTGCCCAGGATCCTCTGGAGCGAGGAAGCTCCCGACCCGCCGGGATGGCGAGTCCGTGCGGTCCCGAACCGCTATCCCGCCTTCGAAGCCGGAGACGAGGCCTCCCATGAGCCGGGACTTCGGGGACGCCAGGAGGTCCTCATCGAGAGTCCGGGCCACGGCCGGGACCTCTGGCGAATGGAGGTGGACGAGTTGGCCCGGGTCCTTCGGGCCTACGCCCAAAGGTTCGACGTCGTGGGCCGGGATCCCCAAGTGCGGCGGGTATTCCTCTTTCGGAACCGAGGGCTCTCTGCCGGAGCCTCTCTGGCGCACCCGCACGCGCAAGTGATAGGGTCGGGGTTCGTGCCCCCCCGGGTCCGCCGGATGGAGGCTCGGCTCCGGGCCCGTGGGCGAGAGGAAGGGGGCTGTCTGCTCTGCACGGCTCATCGGAGGGGCCGAGCCGCATCGAGAGCGTCAGCGGGGAGCACCCCGCGAGCACGATCGCCACGAGGCACATCGCGACGGAGACCGGGGTCGTCACCGCACGCCTGTTCGAGTGCATCAGCGGAGCGTCACGGTGGGCCATG
>SKZC01000287.1 GCA_007127575.1 Gemmatimonadota bacterium | reverse complement strand
TGTTCTTCATGTAGTCGGGGGGTCGGATGTGGGAAGGGGTCCCGGAAATCTTTTAGTCGAGGATCTCCAGGTCGAGTTCTTCTACAGCGGCCTCCAGGGCGGGTTCCCGTTTCAGTAGCTCTCTGAGGCGGTCTTCGCGGACTTTCGCCTCATCGATCCGGTTCGGCCCTCCATCCTCCTCCGGGTCCGTGAGGGGAGCGACGTGTAGCCGGATCGTCGGGTCCTCCGCCAACTCCTGAAGGCGGTGCTCCACCCCCTTACGCACTCCGGGTTTCGTCAACCGCTCCAGGCCGGGGCCCGAAGGGAGGCGGACGGTGAGGTTCGGTCCGGACCACGACGGCTCTGCCGCACGGAGAAAAGGAGCCAGCCCACCGGGAATCCCCCTGGGTGCCTGGAGGAGCGCGCTCCACACATCCTCCCGCGAGACGGCGGGCTGCAGCACCTCCGACGACTCCTCCCCGGACGGGCCCGACCCACCTGCGGGCTCCCGTCCCCGATCCTTCGGCTTCCTTGTGCCGACCGCACCGCTCTTCCCCTTGGAACCAGGACTCGGTTCCTCCAGTTCTCCTTTGAGGGTACCGGCCGGTGCCACCTTCGAGGGCGAGGTAGGCTCGGGCGGGGGACGAGGAGCCCGTCGAACCCCCTCTTCGTCCTCCTCCCCTCCCAGGGAGTCCAAGACCTCTTCCAGATCCACGGTCCGATCCAGGAGGCTGAGCCGCAGCAGGAGGAGTTCCAGGAGCACCCGAGGCTGCGCGCTCCCGCGCAAGGACCCGGTCCGTTCCAATTCCGAACCCAGTGCCAGCATGCGAATCAGGTCTCCAGCGGAGAACTGGCGAGCCCTCTCATCCCAAGCTGGGCGGGCATCGGCAGACAGCTCGGGCACCGCCTCCGATGAGAGACGAATCCGAAGGAGGGTCCGGGTCGCCTCCATGAACCCGTGGTAGAATTCCACCAGGTCGTACCCGTGCTCCAGAAGCTCTTCCACGAACCGGAAGACCGAGGCCCCATCTCCCTTGGCCAGGATCTCGAACAGCTCCAGGTACCGCTCCTCGGCCACCAGGCCCAGAATCCGAGCCACCGTGTCCGGGGTGAGATCCTCCCCGGCCATGGACAAGACCTGATCGGTAATGGAGAGGGCGTCCCTCATCCCTCCATCCGCTTTGCGGGCCACCATCCGCAGGGCCTCGTCCGAGGCCGTCACCCCTTCCGATGCCAGGACCTCCTTGAGCCGGTCGGTGATATCCCCCACCCCCACCCGTCGAAAGTCGAAGCGTTGACACCGCGAAAGTATAGGGGCCGCAGTTTGCTCGATCTTTTGAGGTTCGGTGGTCGCGAAGATGAAGATGACCCTGGACGGAGGCTCCTCGATGACCTTGAGGAGTGCGTTCCAAGCCTCCCGGGTGAGCATGTGGGCTTCGTCCAGGATGTAGACCTTGAAGCGGCCGTCTTCCGAAGGAGCATACATGGCCCGCTCCCGGAGCTGCCGGGCATCCTCCACTCCCCGGTTTGAAGCGGCATCGATCTCCACGACGTCCAGGGAGGTCTGTCCACTCCAGATCCGCTCACAACTACCACACTCGCCGCAGGGCTCCGCCTCCTCCGAGCGCTCTCCACAATTGAGTGCCATGGCCAGAACCCGGGCCAGGGTGGTCTTCCCGACCCCTCGGGGTCCACAGAAGAGGTAGGCGTGCCCAACGCGGTCGGAGGCCACCGCTCTCCGGAGGGTCTCGGAGACATGTTCTTGCGTCGCTACCTCCGCGAAGCTGCGAGGGCGGTAGCGACGGGCGAGAGCGGTATGGGACACGGGGGGTCAGCCGGCCAGGCTCAAGAGTGGGATAACGCAGAGTGCCCCAGGCCACCCGCAGCCACGATCACCTCGCTCACCGCTGCTACCTGCGGGGTCCTGACGGGATTTGCGGGTTCTCGCTCTGCGGACCTGGGGCACGCCAAGAAGCTAGAGAAACAAGGGGGTCTGAGTCAACCCGAGGGCGGGTGGACCTTCCCCATCTTCGGCTTTTCGCTGAGCCGGATTGGCAAATACCGCTGGCGGCGCTCCGGACGACGAAGGTTCAGGGCAGTGGGGTCAAGGTCCCCCCGGTCGCCAAGCATCCGGGACGTGGACCACGGAGGGGATTCCACGACGGTCCCAGACCACAGTAACGGCGTCGAAGCGGACCTCCTCCGCCGCCTCAGAGTGACGTCGAAGCCACGCCCGAGCCGCGGTCTCGAGCTCCCTTCGTTTTCGGTAGGTAATGGCTTCCAGCGGGTCGCCCCAGAGGGTGCCGCCGCGAGACTTCACTTCGACGAAGGCCAGAACCCCCGACCTCCAAGCCACCAGATCCAGCTCCCTTGGACCGTCCCGGAAGTTGCGGTCCAGAACCTTCCACCCCCTCTGGGCAAGATACTCCTCGGCGATCCGCTCTCCCTTCGCTCCCCGCTCTCGTGGATGGGCCATGCCTCACCATGGTCCGGAAGCCGGGTCACGGCCATGGCTCCATCGGTCCGCCGATGGAGAGGAAGGAGAGGGAAGAGGCCTTCGCGCCGGGAGCGGCTCGTCCCTCAGTCGCCTACTGCGCCCGGGGCCTCCAGGGGAGAAGCGAACTCCCGATCGATGGCCTGGGCAATGACTCGGATCTGCCCCATGAGCTCGTCGAACTGCTGGGGGTAGAGGGACTGGGCCCCGTCGGAAAGCGCCCGATCCGGGTCCGGGTGAACCTCTACCATGAGTCCGTCCGCTCCAGCAGCCACCGCCGCCCGGGCCATGGGGGTGACCTTGGCCCGAACTCCCGTACCATGACTGGGGTCGGCGATGATGGGCAGGTGCGATAGAGACTTCACCACGGGGATGGCGGTGAGGTCCAGAAGGTTCCGAGTGTGGTTGTCGAAGCTCCGCACGCCCCGCTCGCAGAGAATCACCTGGCCGTTCCCCTCGGCCAGAAGGTACTCGGCTGCCAGGAGAAGTTCATCGATGGTAGCGGACATGCCTCGTTTCAGGAGAATGGGCTTCCCCACCCGCCCCGCGCTCCGGAGGAGCGGGTAGTTCTGCATGTTCCGAGCGCCGATCTGAATCACGTCGGCGTATTCAGCCACCAACTCCACGGAACCGGGCTCCAGGGCCTCCGTGACGATGGCCATTCCCGTCTCCTCCCGGGCCCGGGCCAAGATCCGAAGCCCCTCCTCCCCCAGACCATCGAAGCTGTAGGGTGAAGTCCGGGGCTTGAAAGCTCCGCCCCGGAGGACGGTGGCCCCCGCCGCCTTCAGCCGGCCGGCCACCTCCATGATCTGAGCTTCACTCTCCACGGCACAGGGGCCCGCCATCACCGCCAGCTCACGGCCACCGATGC
>SKZC01000460.1 GCA_007127575.1 Gemmatimonadota bacterium | reverse complement strand
GAGGGCGAGACCGACCGCGGCGCTCGCCCCGGTCCGCACCCAGGGGCTGCCCGCTCCCCGGCGCCACTGGGTCCACACGGCCCAACCGGCCACCCCCGTCGCCAGGAACCCCAGCACCGGGAGGGCCAGGGCCAGGGCGAAATCAGTCATCGGGGTTGAGAGGAAACCGAAGGGATCGGGGGCCGCCATGACCAGGACCGCCACGAAGAACCCTACATGGGCGGCGGCGGTCACCAGGAGGGCGCGGCGAGCCAATACGGTGGCGCGGTGCTCGTCCACTCCATTCCGCCATCGCCGAACCCACCCCACTGGCGCCCACACCAGGATGGCCAGGAACATGAGGAGCCCACCGCCGAGGAGGGCGAAGTGGAGGGGCGGCGCACCGTGCCAGGGCACGCGCTCGGCAGCCATCATGGGCACGAGGGATACGAAGGCGTGGGTGGGGCGGCCCCCGTCGTCCGTTCGGATGACCACCTCGGTGTGACCGAGCTCCTCCCGGAACAGGAGCGGCTCGATCTGGACCAGGCGCATCGCGCCCAGTGGCGAATCCACGATCAGGACATTGTTCTCGACGCTCACCTTCATGGTCATCACCAACGCCATGGCCTTCTGGAAAGTCGTGTACGACATCCGGTTGAACCGGTAGTGGCCGGCGTACCGTGCCACATCGGCGGGGTCGGCCATCGCGGTGGGCGGCCTCGGCGGATCCGGGAAGAACCGGTCCAGGAAGGTGGCCAGGAGGGGTCCGTACGTGAGTGGAGCCGCCGTGGTGGTGTTGAACGAGACGAAGAGACCGAGGTCGTGGTCGGGGAAGAGGGCCAGGGTGTTGTGGAACCACTGGGTGTTTCCTCCGTGGCCCAGGATCCGGGCCCCATGGCTCGACATTTCGAAAAAGCCGAGCCCATTGCCGGGAAGTCGCGGGTCGTGTCCGAACTGCCGTTCGAGCATCCGGGCAGCGGTGCCTTCTTCCAGAATCCGGGCGCCGCCCACGGCTCCTCCGCCCAGAAACGCCAGCATGAAGGTGGCCATGTCCGCCGCCGTCGAGCTCATGGACCCGGCGGGCGCACCCCCGGGGTTCAGCTCGAAGGGCTGCGGCTCGAAACCTCCCTTCCGGGGCGCGTAGCCCTGGGAGAGTGCGGGGGCGAGGGCATCCGGGAGGGGCTCCCGGCCCGTGGTGCGCTCCATCCCCAGGGGGTCCAGGATCCGGCGCTCGATGTAGTCCTCCCACGGGAGGCCAGAAACCCGCTCCACGATGTAGCCCGCCAGCGCCGTCCCGTAATTGGAATACACCGAGAAGGTGCCAGGCGGCCGCACCCGCTGGGGCAAATTGTCCTTCACCCAGTCATCGAGACTCCCGATCCCCTCGGGGTCGAACGTGAACAGGTTCCTCAGGTCCTCCTCGAACCCCGCCGTGTGGGTCATGAGGTGGGTGAGGGTGATGGGCTCGGGATAGGTATCCGGGATGCGGAAATCCAGGTACTCGTTCACGTCGGTCTCGAGGTCGAGTCGTCCCGCTTCCGCCAGTTGCATCACCGCCGTGAAGGTGAAGAGCTTGGTCACCGACGCGAGCCGGAAGAGGGTCGCCTTCGGATCCACCGGGCGGCGGGCGTCCACGTCGGCCCAGCCGTATCCCTTCGTGAAGAGCACCTCGCCGCCTCCCACCACCGCAACCGTGGCGCCTGCGATGGTGCGCTCCCGGAGCTGGCCCTGGATCAGGCCGTCGAGGAAGGCCTCCAGGACTGCGGAGTCGAAAAGGTCACCCCCCTTCTCTCCGGAAGCAGCGGAAGCTGGGGGTGTGGCAGCCTCGGATTGCAAGGCCGACGCCGGGCCCGGGCCCAGGACGACACCTGTGCCCAGAAGGGCAAGGAGAATCGCGAGGCGGCGCATGGTGCCTCTTCCGGTAGGTGAAGGTAGACCGCTCCCTGCATCGACGACGCTCCCAACCACCGACCAACCGCGCCGGCTCGGCTCTCCGGCTCGGGGTCGCTATGATTTCATTGGCAAGAGTCGTGCGCGCTCGGGGGTCCGGCAGTCGGGCGGTTCACGCCTGCCTCCGCCTCTGGAGGAAGACAGAACGTCCCCCATCGAGACGCTGTTCCCCCATGGGCCGTACCCGCCAGTTCAGCGGAGCACCGAAGACGTCCCCGGGTGTTGGCGTTCGATCCGCCCATGGCCTCTTTTTGGTATGCTGCGCCTCCTCCTTCTCGCGACCCTCACAGCTGCCGGGGGCGGACACCTCTCACCCCTCGGGGTGCACGTCGTGGCCGAGCCGGAGGCGAAGGCTGGAGCCTCGACATCCGCCGCAGTCCCTTTCGAACCTGATCGCGATCAGGCGTTCGCTCCCGGACCTCTTGCCCTGGCGGTTCCGGCCCCATCCCGGGGCGCCTCGCTTGGGCCTCGTCCGAGGTCATCTGGTCACGGGACGGGCAGTGCCGAAGGGGGCGACGACTGGACCGTCGCCCTCTCTGTCTCGGAAGCCCACCGGTCCGATGCGCACGCTCCCTCCTTCCGCGCCCGGTGGGGCGATCCCAGCACCTCCCCCAGACCCCCGCCCGCTCCTTCCGGCACTTCTTAGATCCTGACGATCCGTGGACTCTGCTTGCTAAGGACTCCACGGGAGCGCTTCTCGCGCCGGTTTGGATTCAGTCACCCCTGAAGCCCATCGTGCGCCTAATAAGGGCCTTTGCCCAACCGAGGTCGAAATGCATCCTCCCGGTCCAAGACCGGAGGCAGATGCCTCCGACACGCGCGACGGTCCCGCTCCAGCCCCGCCCCTCCGGACGATTCTCGTTGGTACTGATCTGAGCTACGCGGGTCACTCCGCACTGAAGGCGACGGATCACCTCGTCCCCTCGCAACGTGGAAAGGTTCACGTGGTCCACGTGGTTCCCCTGCAGGACGCGTGGCTTCCTCAGCGAGATGACCGCACGCCAGGAGGCGACCAGGCGCCAGGGCACGAATCCGACGTCTCGCGCCACCGCGCCCGACTCGTTCAGCACGTCGAGGACGCGAAGCTCGACCACCTGGAACCCCACCTCCACCTTCACGTCGGTCGCCCCTTCGAGGCCATAAACGCAACCGCGAAGGAGACCGGTGCGGACCTCATCGTCCTGGGCCGACACCGTCCTCGACGCGCATTCGACGGACTCCTCGGGAGCACCGCGGAGCGGGTCGTCCGAACCTCGGAGATCCCTTCTCTCCTGGTGAATCGAGCGATCGAGGCTCCGCCGCGAAGAATCGTGGTCGCCACGGATCTGTCCCCTCATGCCAAGCGTGTGGTACAGGTGGCCGTGGCCTGGGCGAGTCAGTGGGCCGCCGAACGGGGCTCCCAAGAGGCGCCGACTGAACACCGAGTCCGTGTAGAGCTGGTGAGCATTGCAGACTTTGCTCGTGCGGGCTACCGACCTCTCGGTCGTGCGGAGGCGCTCCAACGCCAAAAGGAAGCCGCATCGGAGGCGGCAGGGGACGCGGTTGAGGTCGGCGCGCGGGTTGCTTCCTATCCCTTGGCCCCCGAAGGAATCCACAAAGTCACCGCAGAGCTCGGTACGGACCTGGTCTTCATGGGTACCCACGGGTACGGGCCCGTCCTCCGGAACCTGTTCGGAAGCGTGACATCCGAGGTGATCCGAACGCTTCCCCTTCCCGTGGTGGTCGTCCCCCTGACGGAGAACCGATGAACCTCCATACCGACGCCAGCTCCGTCCCACCCGTGAAAAAGGGCCGCTGTGTACCCGGTTGACGGACTAATCTTCATTGGGGGCGCTCTCCTCCTTCTGGCGATTGTCTCCAGCACCCTCTCCGGAAAGATCGGGGTGCCGGGTCTCGTTTTGTTTCTCGGGATCGGGATGCTGGCGGGAGAGGACGGCATCGGTCGGATCGCCTTCGACAACTATCCGCTCGCCCACGCGATCGGGACCCTCGCCCTCGTCCTGATCCTCTTCGACGGTGGGCTCCAGACCGGTTAGCGCTCGTTTCGGCTCGCCTGGAAGCCCGCAGTCACCCTGTCGACAGCCGGCGTTTTCGCCACCGCCGGCCTCACGGGACTCGCTGCGGCGTGGCTCTTGGACGTCCCGCTCCTGGTCGGCCTCCTCCTCGGATCCATCGTGGGTTCGACGGATGCGGCGGCGGTGTTCTCGATCCTGAGAGGACAGGGGCTCCGCCTAAAAGAGCGAATCGCGGCCACCCTGGAGATCGAGTCAGGGTCGAACGATCCGATGGCTGTGCTCTTGACCCTGGCCTGCGTCTCCATCCTCCTCGGGGACGTGGAGCCCGGCTGGTCCCTCATCGCGTTCTTCCTGCAACAGGCCCTCATCGGTGCGGCGGGCGGCGTTGCGGTAGGATGGGTGGGCGTCTGGGTCTCGAATCGGGTACCTCTGACCGCTGTGGGGCTCTACCCCGCACTGGTGCTCGGCACCGGACTCCTGGCCTACGGGCTGCCCGCCTACCTCGGAGGAAGCGGGTTCCTATCGGTGTATCTCGCGGGTCTCGTGATGGGGAACGCCCGCGTGGCATTCAAGCGGGGGATCCTCCTTGCGCACGACGGCGGAGCCTGGATCGCACAGATCGTCATGTTCATCATGCTGGGCCTCCTCGCCACCCCGAGTCGGCTCGTGGATGTGGCCGTGGAGGGAATGCTCGTAGGCTCCGTCCTGATGTTCGTGGCGCGGCCTGTCGCAGTCTTCGTCACGCTTGCACCCCTTCGATTCAGTCTCCGAGAACTCGCCTTTCTCTCCTGGGTCGGGCTGAAGGGCGCCATTCCGATCATCCTGGCTATGTACCCGCTGGTGCTCGGAGTACCCGAAGGAGCTCTGCTGTTCAACGTAGTGTTCTTCGTCGTCCTCCTCTCCGCACTCACTCAGGGCTGGACCATCCCACCGGTGGCAAAGTGGACCGGCGTCTGGGATCCGGAGGGCCGCCCCGATCCGCCGGTCACGCTCGAAATCAACTCCGTCCGACACTTGGATGGAGACATCGTCGAGTATCGCGTAGAGCCGGATGCGCCAGCCGCAGGCCGCAGGGTCCGGGAGCTCGCCCTTCCAGAAAGCGCCTTGATCGCCATGATCGCGAGGGAGGGCGAGATCATCCCTCCCCGGGGAAGCACCCGTATCCGCAGTGATGACTACGTATTCGTCGTCATGAAGGCGGATGTGCGGCCCGTCGTGGACCGGATGTTCGTCCCCCGACCTTTGACTCTCAGCGAGCCACCCAAGATCCTCGAGCTTCCGATGGACGCGCGGACCCGTGTAGGCGACCTGGAGGACTTCTACGGCATCCATTTGGACCCCGACCCTGAGCGGACTCTGGGCGACCTCATGTCCGAGCGACTGGGGGACGAACTGGAAGAGGGTGCTGAGATCCTGGCCGGTGAGATCCGGCTCGCGGCACGCAGCGTGGTCGAGGGAAAGGTGGAAACGGTAGGTGTGGAGATCCTCCTGGAGGAGTGATCTTCAGCCGTCCACCTGTTCGCTGGGCCCTACCTGGCCGCTCTCGATGGAGGCATCCTCGAAAGTTCTGGATGCGTGCCGGGACCGAGCTCCTCGAGTACACGGGTGAACGGCATCCCGAACGCGGAATGGACAGCGGTGCCGTTACGGAGGACCCACGCCCACAGTGAGCCACACTTCGGTGGTACCGGGGGGCACATCTCCCTCCACCGGCAATCGAGACCCGGCCACCCCTTTGGTCTCCACGCCGAAGCCGGTAACGGACACCGCCGCACGAGCACTCCCAACGAGAAACCCTCTTATGCCAGAGACCGGGCTGGGGGGGTCCGGAGAGGAATCGAGCCGGACTCCATCGCCACGTTTCGTTTCTTTGGCGGGCCCTCACGCACCATCCACATCCCGAAGCACCAGGAGCCGGATTTCGCTCATGTCCTCCATGGCGAATCGAATCCCCTCCCGGCCCAGCCCCGAGTCCTTCACTCCACCGTACGGCATGTTGTCCACCCGGAAGGAAGGCACGTCGTTGATCACCACGCCCCCCACCTCGAGGAAGTCCCACGCCCGTTGAATCTTGCCGATGTCGCGGGTGAAGATCCCGGCCTGCAGGCCGTAGCGACTGTCGTCGGTCTCGGCCAGGGCCTCGTCGAAGTCCCGGAAGCTGCTCACCGCCATCAATGGCCCGAACGCCTCCTCATGATAAATGCGGCAGTGGTGTGGCGGGTCCTCCACCACGGTGGGCTCCACCATGACCCCGTCGCGACCGCCGCCCGCCAGCACCCGAGCCCCGGCGTCCTCCGCCTCCCGGACCCACTCCACCAGGCGTTCGGCGTCGGCCTCCGATATCACCGGTCCGATGAAGGTCTCCTCGTCTCGGGGGTCACCCATTTTGAGCTTCTTGACCCGCTCTACCAGCTTTGCCACCAGCTCGTCGTAGATCTCCTCATGGATCAGAGTCCGCTGCACGCTGATGCAGCTCTGTCCCGACTGGTAGAAGGCCCCGGTGACGAGGCGGTCCACGGCGTCGTCCACGTCGGCATCGGCGTCCACGATGCAGGCGGCGTTGCCCCCCAGCTCCAGGGTCACCTTCTTCTGGCCCGCCTGTTCCTTGAGCATCCACCCCACCTGCCGGGAACCGGTGAAGCTGAGGAGCTTCAGGCGAGGATCAGTGCTGAAGGGGCCGGTGTCCTCCACGTCGCATGGAAGGACCGAGAAGGCCCCGGCCGGCAAATCGGTCTCGGCCAGGACCTGGCCGATGACGACGGCCCCGATGGGCGTCTTCTCCGCCGGCTTGAGTACGAACGGGCAGCCGGCGGCAATGGCCGGCGCCACCTTGTGAGCCGCCAGGTTCAGGGGGAAGTTGAACGGGGTAATGAAGGAGCAGGGCCCGATGGGCGCCCACTTCCACATTCCCGAGTAGCCTCGGGCCCGGGTAGAGATCTCCAGGTTCATCATCTCCCCGTTGAAGCGCACCGCCTCCTCAGCGGCCACCTGGAAGGTGTCGATGAGGCGGGTCACCTCGCCCTGGGCGTCTCCGATGGGCTTCCCCGCCTCCAGACAGAGGAGCTCCGCCAGCTCGTCGAAGCGTTCGCGGAATCGGGTCACACAGTGATCCAGGACCGCCTTTCGCTCGTAGGGCCTGGTGCGGGCCATGGGACGGGCGGCATCGGCCGCAGCCTGAATGCCCTCCTCGATAGCGTCGGGACCGGCTCTGGCCACTCGGGCGAAGACCTCCCCGCCATACTTGTCCGTTACTTCCAACACGTCGTCGTCGCTGTGGACCGGTTCGTTGGCCAGGTAGTACGGAAAGGTCTTCGTGCTCATGGAATTCTCTCGATTCGGGGACGGTGGGACCGAGGTCGTTCAAACGTTCCGGGCCAGCTCCGGGATCTCCTGCATCAACACCCGGGTGTCGTCTTCGTAGGTGATGGGGAGCTCGATCAGGTCCACACCCGGGCTCTCCAGACACTGGGTCAGGAGGGGCGCGAAGCCGTCGACGCTCTCCACCCGGTGACCCCGGGCGCCGTAGGCCTGGGCGTAGGCCACGAAGTCGGGGTTCCCATACGAGAGCCCGAAGTCGGGAAACCCCATATCCTCCTGCTTCCAGCGGATCATGCCGTAGCCGTCGTCCCGAAGTACGACGACGACCAGGTCCAGCCCCAGGCGGACCGCCGTCTCCAGCTCCTGGGAGTTCATCATGAAGCCGCCGTCCCCGCACACGGCCACAATGGGACGGTCCGGATGCACCAGCCGGGCGGCCATGGCCGACGGGAACCCGGCTCCCATGGAAGCCAGGGCGTTGTCCAGGAGAAGGGAGTTCTGGCCGTACGCCGGGTAGTTCCGGGCAAACCAGATCTTGTACAAGCCGTTGTCCAGGGTCAGAACGCTCTTCCTGGGAAGGACCCGCCGCACATCGGCCACAAGGCGCTCGGACTTCATGGGAAAGTGATCGCTGGCGGCCCGATGGGCGAAGTGGTCCTGGGCCGCCTGACGAATGGCCGGAATGTGGGAGAAGTCCCATCCCGGGTTGGGCTCGAGCCCGCCCATGATCCGGTCCATGGCCTGGGCGATGTCCCCCACCACCTCCACCTGGGGAAAGTAGACCGGATCCACCTCGGCGGAGTTGAAGTCCACATGGATGACCCGAACCCCGTTCTTCCTCATGATGAAGGGGGGCTTTTCCACCACGTTGTGGCCCACGTTCAAGATCACGTCGGCCCGCTCTACGGCTCGGTGCACGAAGTCGTCGGAGCTGAGGGCGGCAGTTCCCACGTAGAGCTCGCCCCCCTCGTCCAGCACCCCTTTCCCCATCTGGGTGCTGATGAAGGGAATTCCGAAGCGGTCCACAAAATCCCCGATTCGGTGACAAGCCCGAGTTCGGTTGGCGCCGCTTCCCGTGACCAGGAGGGGACGTTCCGCTTCGTGCAGGAGCCGGATGGCGGCCTCCACGCTCCGCTCCTCGGCCACCGGAATCCGAACCTGGCTGGCCTGAAGGGGCACCCCGTCCGTCTCCTCCTGGAGAATATCCTCCGGCAGCTCCAAGTGCGTGGCACCCGGTCGCTCCTCCCGTGCAAGACGGAAGGACTCCCGGACCCGAGAAGGGAGGTACGTCGCGCTCACCACCTGGTGGGTGTACTTGGTGATGGGCGCCATCATGTCCACCACGTCGAGGATCTGGAAGGCTCCCTGCTTGCTGGTGCGGATGGGCTTCTGGCCGGTGAGCAGCACCATGGGCATGGCCCCGAGCTGGGCATACGCCGCCGCCGTCACCAGGTTCGTGGCCCCCGGGCCCAGGGTGGAGAGGGCCACGCCGGGGCGTCCGGTGAGGCGACCGTAGGTGGCTGCCATGAAGCCGGCGGCCTGCTCGTGGCGCGTCAGTATCACCTGGATGTCCGAGTGGCGCAGGGATTCGAGCAGGTCCAGATTCTCTTCTCCCGGAAGGGCGAACACGTACTCCACGCCCTCGGCTTCCAGGGCACGGACGAAGAGGTCGGAAGCTTTCACGCGACGGCTCCGGTGGCGGGTGTCTTGGGGGGATCGCTCCTGGAAAGAACCCCACAGGGTGATGAGGGAGTTCCTTGGGAAGCCGGCACTTCCTTCAGAAGCCGTACACCGGCGCACGGCTTCTCAAGACTGTCCGGCAGGTCCTGGACGAGCGCTGAGGTGGGACGACCCGCCGTGGAGTAGTGGCTCGCCGGAAACCGCCGCATGGTCAAAGCGGACGGGCACCGCCGGAGATGGAAGAGTCAGCTTCGGTCTGAAGGAAGTCTCAGCATAGGCGGCGACCCGCAAGCATAGGACGATGCTACATCGAGGGGAGCCAACCACCGAGGGGGCTCCCAGACCAGGGCCGCAAGGCTTCCCCTCGGTGGTCCCTGCACTTCTTCAACAGCCGTCTCACGGCGCGTCAACCGCACTTTGGAATATGGCACGTCAATCGAACTTTCGAACGATGGTGGCCGCAGTCTGCCCCGGCGAACTTACGTATACGAACACGCAGGTTGGTTGATACACAGGGGTATTCCCACACAGGAGCGGCCGATCATGTCTACCACCACCATTCTCATCATTCTCGTGATACTGATCTTTTTGGGCGGAGGGTGGGGATACTCGCGTCGAGGTCGATAGAACGGGAACCATGCGTCGGACCGGGAGTCGACGTAGTTCGAACGTGACGGATCGGAGGGACGGAGGGCCCGTGGAAAGCTCAGTCCCAACTGAACCATAGCCTTCCGACCTCCCTCCTTTTCCCCTCGATGGAGGGATGCCGTCGCGCCTTTGGAGGTGCGATCGTCAGAGGTGAAGATGCGACGGTGGATTTTGAGGACAGCGAAGTGGGTCTCGTCCACGTGGACGAGACACCGCCGTGAGATCGTCATCGGCGCCCTCACGTTGCTTCTGATAGCGCTCGTGCCAGTAGCGAGTGTACTGCGCTACGTGCACTTCGACTCGGAAGACCTCCCCGACATCGAGCCGTTCATCCGCTTCGAATTGCCTACGACGGGGGTCGTGCTCGATTCGCAGGGCGAGGTGTTGATCGAACTGGCTCACCAGTATCGTCAGGTTCTCGCCTACGAGGAGATTCCGGACGTCTTGCGGCACGCTATTCTGGCCGCGGAGGACCGGACCTTCTTCTCCCACCGTGGCGTGGCCTACCGCGCCTTCCCACGGGTCGTCCAGAGGAGCGTGATCCGTTCCTTGGGCGCCTGGTGGAGCGGTGACGAAGCCTTCCGCCTGCGATTCCCCCAGGGCGGATCCACCATCACCCAGCAGCTCGTCCGGGGCTACTTCCTTCAGGACCGCACCCGCGAGGAGGACGGTCAGGACCTTTTTCGCGAAGGCCCAGGCGCCTGGACCCTCTCAAAGCTCGTCGGCGTTCCGACCACGAACAAGCTCCTGCGGAAGCTGGAGGAGGTGCGCCTGGCGCTCTGGCTCGAAAGGGCAATGGAAGAGCGCTTTGGGTCCCGTGAAAGGGGCAAGCAGGAGATCCTGAGCCGCTACGCTAGCTTCATCTACCTGGGTCACGGCCGCTACGGCTATGCTGCAGCATCGGAGTATTATTTCGGGACACATCTCTCGAGTTACGCGGCCGAAGATGTCGGGAATGCGGCGCTCCTGGCGGGGATCGGGAAGTCACCCCATTTCTATGCGCCCGTGCCCGGAAACCCGGAACCCCAGCGCCGCCGCGACGAAATCCTCCTCCTCATGGCGGACAACGGGTACATCGCTGACGACCTGGCCGAGCGCACCCGTGCCGAATCGGTCCGAGTAGGGAGCCGCGATCCGATCAAGACCCGGGCACCGGCTGTGATCCAGGGCGTCCTTACCGAAATACGACTACACGGCGGCGACCGTTTTCGTGTAGAGGACCTCTTTCTCGGACGGATCCAGGTGCGCACCACCGTGGACCAGCGGATTCAGACGATCGTGAACGAAGCCCTGGAAACGGGTCTGGGCCTCTACGAAGGCCGGCATCCCGGCTCCGAGGGCTTGATCCAGGGCTCGATCGTAGTCCTCCGGAACAGAGATGCGGCGATCCTGGCGGTGTCAGGAGGGCGAAGCGTCTATCGGGCCGAGCAAAGCGCCTACTCGGACTTCAACCGAGCCTCGGAGTCACTGCGGCAACCGGGTTCGGCCTGGAAGCCCATCGTATACCTGGCCGCCTTTCGCTTCGGCCTGGGGCTCGACAGCACCGTATCCGACGAGCCGGTCCAGATGGGAAGCGGGGCCGACGCCCACTGGGTCTCGAACTACGACGAACGGTTCCACGGGGCGATCACGGCACGCCAGGCCCTCGCCGAATCCCGAAACACCGTAGCGGTGCGCCTCGCGCAGGAGACCGGGCTCTACGAAATGCGCCGTGTTGCGCGGGAGCTGGGGATCACCTCCCCCATCCAACCTTACCTGAGCACCGCCCTCGGGGCATCCGAAGTTCGGTTGGTGGAACTGGCCGGCGCCTATCGCGCCATCGCCTCCGGGGTCCAGGCGGTCCCCCATGTCGTCGATCAGGTCACCGGATCCTCCGGCGAGGTCCTCTATCGAGCCGCAGGGCCCATCGGGATCCTCCCCCGGCCCGGGCTGCGTGAGATCCAGGAGGGACTGCTCGGAGTCGTCCGGATTCCGGGAGGCACCGCGAGTGCTCTCGCTCGAAGCGACTTCCCGATTCCGGTGATGGGCAAGACCGGGACGACCAACGACTTCCGGGATGCACTGTTCGTGGGCTCCACATTCGGGCCCGACGGAATCACCGTGGCCGTCAGGATCGGCTTCGACGACAACCGATCGCTGGGCACAGGGGAGACGGGAGGTCGGGCGGCGCTCCCCATCTTCCGGGAAGTCATGCTGCGCACCTACGCGGACGAGCTGACAGGTCCGGTTCCTAGCTTTCCCCCGGAGATGGAAGCCGCGGTTGACGGTTATCGGGATCGAGCCCTCAAGGCCTCCGACGCGTTGCGGGCGCTGGAATCGTGGAATGGAGCGCCCCTCTTACCGGCACCCTCAGGGCACCTGACCCCGCCTGACAGGTAGATCACACTGCCTGCCCGACAAAGGGGGGTGCCGGACACCTCAGGTTCCCCCCGGGCCCCGGGCTCTGTTAGCTTCCCGGCACCTCGCCACAGCGGAAGGACCATATGGTATCTGTTTGGCCCGACACGGTCGGGCGGCTGGTCGCCATCGGCGGCGCCGAGGACAAGGACTTCGAGGCCGAGATTCTCGCCCGACTCCTCTCGCTGGCTCCGGAGGGCAACAGGAAGGTGACCGTGATCGCTACCGCCAGCGGGATCCCGGACGAGGTGGTGGCGACCTACGGAGCCGTCTTCCAGCGCCTCGGCGCCAGCCACTTTCAGGCCCTGGACATACGGACGCGCCCGGACGCCGCCGATCCGGAGCGGGTGGAGCAGATCCAGCGGAGCGGGATCATCTTCTTCACGGGTGGCGACCAGCTC
>SKZC01000285.1 GCA_007127575.1 Gemmatimonadota bacterium | reverse complement strand
AGCGGCGCACGAATGCCAACGAACCTCTGACTCGGGACACTAGAGGCCGCCCAGTTCCAGGAGGCCCGCCACCTCTTCGCCACGGAGCCGGAATTCCCCCAGCTCACCCCCCTCCGGGCCGTGCCAGTCAGAGCCCCCTGAAACCACGAGCCCGAACCGACGAGCCAGCCCTTCCAGGCGAACAGTGTACTCCAGCGAGTTCCGGGGCCGGTAGACCTCCAACCCCTGAAGCCCGTCTCGCACCAGCCTGGGAAGTAGGTCCTCCACATCGTACGGAGGCGGGTGCGCCCACACCGCCACTCCGCCTGCGTCCCGGATCATCTCGATCCCCTGGGCCGGAGGGCCCAGATCGGTGGGAATGTAGGCCGGATGGTCGTTGCCGATGAGGTGCTGGAAGGCTTCGTTCACATCCGCCACGTACCCGGCCTCCACCAGCGCTCCGGCCAGATGGGGCCGCCCCAGATTGGATGGGTCGCCACCTGCGGCCTGCACCACCGCCGAAAAGGGGAGGTTCACGTCCTGGCGGCGCAGGAGCTCCAGCATCTCCTGGATCCGCTCCCGCCTCCGCCGGCCAGCCCACCTTTGGTGGTTCATCAGCTCCGGAGCATCGGGGTCAACGAAGTAACCCAGGATGTGAAGCTCCTTCCCGAGGTAAGTGGTGCTTACCTCCAAGGCCGGAATCACGTCCAGGGGGCGACCCTTCACCGAACGTCGAGCTTCTGCCACCCCGGCGGTGGTGTCGTGGTCGGTGAGGGCGATGACGTGAAGCCCGGCGGCCAGGGCTCGATCCACCACCTGGAAAGGAGGGAGGGATCCGTCGGATGCGGTAGAGTGGATGTGGAGATCCAGGTCCATGGCGGCGATCCACTCGGATTGCAAGGAGAGGGGTTGCGCGGGAGAGTTCAGCTCGGAGCGCCTGACACCTCCTCTTCCGACTCCTCCAGATCCACCCAGACCGAGACTCCCTGAAGGTCTTCCGGAACGTCCAGGGAGGCGGACTCGGAGAGGACGGTGACCCGGTCCCCCTCCACCCGCACGGCACCGCGCTGAAGGTAAAGGCTCTCCGCGCCCCCGCCGGGTAGGTCCACCACCATCTCCCCCTCTCCCAGGAGAGCGATGAGAGGAGCGTGGCCTGGAAGGATCCCCACCTTCCCGTCCCAGGCCGGGATCACCACGGAGGTGGCGTCCCCTTCGAAGACCACGGCCTCCGGAGATACCACCCGGACGTGCAGGCGCGCCGCCACCTCAGCCCTCCGCTTCCATGCGCTCGGCCTCGGCCACCACGTCTTCGATCCCTCCCTGCATGTAGAAGGCCTGCTCCGGGAAGTGATCGAATTCGCCGTCGGCCACCCGCTCGAAGGACTCGATGGTGTCCTCCAACTTCACGTACTTCCCGGACCGGCCCGTGAACTGCTCGGCCACGAAGAAGGGCTGGGAAAGGAACCGCTGGATTCGGCGAGCCCGGTTCACAATGATCTTGTCCTCTTCCGAGAGCTCGTCCATCCCCAGAATGGCGATGATGTCCTGGAGGTCCTTGTAGCGCTGGAGGATCTCCTGCACCTTCCGCGCCACCTGGTAGTGACGCTCCCCCACGAACTGCGGATCCATGATCCGAGAAGTGGAGTCCAGGGGGTCCACCGCCGGATAGATTCCCAGCTCGGCGATGGCCCGGGAGAGGACAGTGGTGGCGTCCAGGTGCCCAAAGGCGGCGGCTGGAGCGGGATCCGTCAGGTCGTCGGCAGGCACGTAGACGGCCTGAACCGAGGTGATGGACCCGTGCTTGGTGGAGGTGATCCGCTCCTGAAGCTCCCCCATCTCCGTCCCCAGGGTAGGCTGGTAGCCCACTGCGGAGGGCATCCGACCCAGAAGCGCGGACACCTCGGCCCCCGCCTGGGTGAACCGGAAGATGTTGTCGATGAAGAGAAGCACGTCCTGCTTCTCCACGTCCCTGAAATACTCGGCGATGGTGAGGCCGGAAAGCCCCACCCGAAGGCGGGCACCCGGAGGCTCGTTCATCTGCCCGTAGACCAGGGAGGTGGACTCGAGAACCCCGGACTCCTTCATCTCCAGCCAGAGGTCGTTCCCCTCACGGGTCCGCTCCCCCACCCCCGAGAAGACGGAGCGTCCTCCGTGCTCCATGGCGATGTTGTTGATGAGCTCCATGATGATGACGGTCTTCCCGACACCGGCACCTCCGAAGAGCCCCGTCTTTCCTCCCTTTACATAGGGAGCCAGGAGGTCCACCACCTTGATCCCCGTCTCGAAGATCTCCGTCTTGGGCTCCAGATCCTGGAACTTCGGCGCATCCCGGTGGATGGGCCATCTCTCCACTTCGGCCCCGTCGTCGGCGGTCACCGGCCCACCTTCGTCCACCGGTTCACCCAGAACGTTTAGGATCCGCCCCAGCGCCGGTTCACCCACGGGGACGCTGATAGCCCGGCCTTCGTCCACCACCTCCATTCCCCGGACCAAGCCGTCGGTGGATGCCATGGCCACAGACCGGACCTGGCCCCGTCCGATGTGCTGCTGGACCTCGCAGACCAGGTTCAGCTCCCGGCCTCCTTCGGCAGTGCCCCGGATCCGGAGGGCGTTGTAGATATCCGGGAGCTGACCGGGAAAGGTCACGTCCACCACCGGCCCGATCACCTGTGTCACGGTTCCCACGTTCTGTTCAGCCATGAGTCCTCTGTTGCTCCTTCGCGTATGTCCGTAGATGGGCGACCTCATTCGAAGGCCGCCGCACCTCCCACGATCTCGGCAATCTCCTGGGTGATCTGGGCCTGTCGGGCCCGGTTGTACGTCCGGCGCAGGTCCTCGAGCATATCGGATGCGTTGTCCGTGGCACTCTTCATGGCGGTCCGTCGCGCCCCCTGCTCCGCCGCCGCGTTCTCCACCAGCGCCCGGTACACCACATTCCGGATGTAGAGGGGGAGAAGGCGGGTGAGAATTCCGGTCCCGCCCGGCGAAAGGAGGTACGTGTCGGGAGCCACCGCCCCCTCCTCGGGACGGATCGGGAGGACGTCCACCGTCACAGGCGGAGTGGAGAGGGCGGACCGGAAGTGGGACGTCACCACATACACCGCATCCAGCTCCCCTTCCACGAACCTCTCCCGGAGAGGTGCGATGAGGGCCTCCGCATCCTCCACCGTGGGATTGTCCCCGACCTCCTGGGTGGAGCGGGCGATGGGTTCCCCCTTGAACTGGAAGAAGTGGATCCCCTTTTTCCCGGAGATGTGGAGCTCCGTCTCCACCCCGTCAGCACGCAGCTCCGCCAGAAGCTCCCAGGCCTGTCGGATGAGGTTCGCGTTGAAGGCGCCAGCGAGGCCCCGGTTGGCCGTGAGGAGGAGGACCCCGGCACGGCGCGTCGACTGGGGCT
>SKZC01000280.1 GCA_007127575.1 Gemmatimonadota bacterium | reverse complement strand
TCCGCCGGTTTCGGAGGCGTGGTGGTCATCGGAGGAGACCAGTACGTGGGGCCGCCTCGGTGCGTACCCCGATCCAAGGATCTCCGCCGTCGGGTCCGGGAGAGGGTTCCGGACGTCCTTCTGGGAGGGTGGGCGAACCCATTCCGGGATCCTGCAGAGCAGGTGGGTTGGCTGGGGAAGGCGGACTTCGAGGCGGACTTCGCTCTTACGCAGGTGGTGTCCCACCACGACCTGGGTCCCGTGGAGGCCTTTCTAGAGGAGGTGGAGCGCCAGGGCTTGGAGCTCCCCCTGATCTTCGGAGTGTTTTTCTACCGGAGCGCCAACCGGAAGACGCTGGAGCGCCTTTCAGAGTTCTTTCCCGTTCCCACCGAGGAGGTGTTGGCGGAGTTCGAGGCCGGGGCCGCCGCCGAGGAGATCTGCGCCCGCACCGTCCACGCGGTGCAGGAGCTGGGGGTGAAAAAGATCTATCTGGCCAATCTGGGCGGCCAGAGGGTGGAAGCCAGACTCCAGCGGATCTTGGCCGCCATCTGAGTCGGGAGGGGAGGGCTCCCCTCCACGGCTCAGACGTGTTCCAGGACGCGGAGGGCCAGGTCCACCCGTCCCTGAGGCGCCCCCACGTGAACTCCGGCCACCCGGTTCCGGACCACCTTCAGGGCCTCCGCGGCGATCCGGACCCCCTCCTCCTCCGCCGCCTCTTCGCTCCGGTCCTGGGCGGCCTTCATCCGTTCCAGGACCTGGTCCGGGACGTTGATTCCGGGAACCTCGTTGGCCAGGAACTCCGCGTTTCTCAGCGACGTGAGGGGCCAGAGCCCCAGGACCACGGGGATCCTCCAATCCTCGGTGCGGTCCAGGAACCTGTGGAGCGGATCGGGCTCAAATAGGGGCTGTGTCACGGCGAACTCGGCTCCCGCCTCCACCTTCCACCCGAACCTCCGAACCTCCCCGTCCAGGTCCCGGGCTCCCTGATTCAGCGCCACGCCGATAACGAAGCGTGTGGGGGGCTCCACGGCCCCCCCGCCCGGATCCAGTCCGCGGTTGAGGTAGTGGACCACGTTGGTGAGACCGATGGAGTCGATGTCCAACCCGGCGCCCGGGTCGGGGTAGGGTCCGGAGGGCATGAGCTCCCCGCTCACCAGGAGCACGTTTCGCACCCCTCCGGCGGCGGCTCCCAGGAGGTCCGAGATCATCCCCATCATCTCCCGGTTCCGACAGGGGTAGTGGACGAGGGTCTCAATGCCCACCCGGTCCTGGATCAGCGCTCCGGCGGGAATCGCCCCCATCCGGTGCCGCCCCCAGGTGGAGTCCACCACGCTCACCGCATCCCCTCCGGCTTCTCGGATCTTCTCCGCGGCCTGGAGGAGAGGGGCGGGGTCCCATCCCCGGGGAGGGACGATCTCCACCGAGGTGGCAAACCCTCCCGTGGAGAGCTTTTCTCCCCACCGGGAGCGCTCCGCCAGGGGGGTGGGAGCGCAACCGGCATTCGCCCCCAGCCGTGGGCCTCGGGGGCGTCCCCCTCGGGGTGGGGACACGGTGCCCCCCTCGCCGGGGCCCGGCTCCGTCTCCTGGGTGGAGCCTATCGTGACAGGATCCGGGAGCGGGGCCTGTCGTCCCGCTACGGCTCCCCGGATGCTCTGTATGTGCTCGGGCATGGTGCCGCAGCATCCCCCCAGAAAACGGGCCCCCGCGTCCATGAGGCGACGGGCGTACTGGCCCATGTAATCCGGGCTGGCCAGGTACATCTTCCGGTCCCCCACGGGGCGGGGAAGGCCGGCGTTGGGCTGCGCCGAGAGGGGGAGGTCGGTGACCCGAGCCATTCGCTCCAGAGCGTCCAGGATGGCCGCCGGTCCCACCGAGCAGTTCAAACCCACCACATCGGCACCCCACTCCGTCAGGGTTCGAGCGATGGTTTCCACATCCGTGCCGTACGAGGTCTCCCCGTCGTCCCCCACCGTCATCTGGGCGAAGACGGGAAGCGAAGAGGCGGCCCGGACGGCCCGAAGGGCCTGCTCCAGCTCCGCGAGGTCCGAAAAGGTTTCCAGGATGAACCCATGGACGCCACCGGCTAGTAGGCCATCCACCTGCCGCCGGAAGTGAGCTTGGGCCCCCTCCCGGGGAGTAGGCCCCCACGGCTCGATGCGGAGTCCCAGGGGGCCCATGGCTCCCAGGACCAGCGCTCGACCGTTTCCGGCTTCCACCGCCAGGCGGGCCGACGCCTCGTTCATCTCCTCCGTTCGCTCGTCCAGGCCCCAACTCGACAGCTTGATGGGGTTGGCCCCGAAGGTGTTGGTCTCCAGAATCTCGGCTCCGGCGTCCACATACTCCTGGTGGACGCTCTTCACCAGATCGGGCTGGGTCAGGCTGAGTTCGTCATAGCAGACGTTCATGAACACCCCTCGATTGTAGAGGAGGGTGCCCATGGCGCCGTCCAGAACGTGGACTCGGCCGTCGTCGATGAGTGCGCGCAATGGATCGTGGGCCATGGCCGGGCTCACCCCACCTTGGTGGTGGGCTCGTACGCCAAGCTGGGCCCGAGCCAGCGCTCCGCCTCCTCCACGGACATGCCCTTCCGCCGGGCGTAATCCTGCACCTGGTCCTCTCCGATCCGCCCCACTCCGAAGTAGAAGGAGTCCGGGTGACCGAAGTACCACCCGCTCACTGAGGAGGCGGGCATCATGGCACACTGCTCGGTGAGCTCGATCCCGGTCCGCTCCGTAGCGCCCAGGAGGCGGAAGAGGGTTCGCTTCTCGGTGTGGTCCGGACACGCCGGATATCCCGGAGCGGGCCGGATTCCTCGATAGTTTTCGGCGATGAGATCGTCGTTTTCGTAATCTTCGTCCGGGGCGTACCCCCAGATCTCCTTCCGGACCCGCTCGTGCATCCGTTCGGCGAAGGCCTCCGCCAGTCGGTCGGCCAGCGATTTGGCCAGGATGCTCCGGTAGTCGTCGTGCTGATCCTCGTACTTCCGGGCCAGCTCGCTCACCCCCAGCCCCGCTGTCACTGCGAACCCGCCGATCCAGTCCTCCTTCCCCGTCTCCTTGGGCGCCAGGAAGTCCGAAAGGGACAGGTTGGGTCGCTCGGACTTCTTGGCGAACTGCTGTCGAAGGTGATGACCCCGGGCCAGAACTTGCTCCCGGGAGGGGTCGGAATAGATCTCCACGTCGTCGTGGCCCACCGAGTTCGCCGGGAAGAGCCCCACCACGGCTCGAGCCGTGAGGAGACCCTCTTCCAGGATCTGCTGGAGCAGTTCTCGGGCATCACCCAGGAGCTCCCGGGCCTGCTCCCCCACGTCTTCGTCATCCAGGATATCCGGATACTTCCCCCGGAGCTCCCAGGCCTGGAAAAAGGGCGTCCAGTCGATGTAGCCCGCCAGCTCCTCCACGGAGTAGTCCTGGAAGTCCTGGATTCCGGGCTCCTCAGGCTGAGGGGGAGCGTAGCGGGACCAGTCGATGGGGAAGCGCCGCTCCCGGGCCTCGTCCAGGGAAAGGAGGGTGGTCTTTGCCGCCCTCTTTCCATGTCGGTCCCGGAGCTCGCCGTACTCCTCCCGGACGCGGGCCATGAAGGCCGGACGCTCTCCCTGGTCCAGGAGCTTGCCCACCACCCCCACGGCCCGGGAGGCGTCCAGGACGTGGACGGTGGGTCCGTTGTACCGTTCCTCGATCTTCACGGCAGTGTGCGTCTTCGAGGTGGTGGCTCCCCCGATGAGGAGAGGCAGCTCGAAGCCCTCCCGCTCCATCTCCTTCGCCACGTGAACCATCTCGTCCAGGGACGGGGTGATGAGGCCCGAGAGCCCCACCACGTTCACCTTCTCCTCCCGTGCCCGCTCCAGGATCTTGTCCGCCGGGACCATGACCCCCAGGTCCACCACGTCGTAATTGTTACACTGGAGCACCACGCCCACGATGTTCTTCCCGATGTCGTGGACGTCGCCCTTCACGGTGGCCAGGAGGACCTTCCCCTTGGCCTCCCGCTCCCCTCCATCCTCCATCTGCTCCGCTTCGATGTACGGGATGAGGTGGGCCACGGCCTTTTTCATCACCCGGGCGCTCTTCACCACCTGGGGGAGGAACATCTTCCCAGAGCCGAAGAGGTCTCCCACCACGTTCATCCCCTCCATGAGAGGGCCTTCGATGACTTCCAGGGCCCGCTCCGCGTCCTGGCGGGCCTCTTCCACGTCGTCCACGACAAAGTCGTCGATCCCCTTTACCAGGGCGTGAACCAGTCGGCGCTTCACCGGCTCCTCCCGCCACGCCAGATCCTCCTCCTGGCGCTCCTCCTTGCCCTGATGCTGCTCCGCCAGATCGGTGAGGCGCTCCGTGGCGTCCTCGGTGCGGGCGAAGAGGGTGTCCTCGATGGCTTCCAGCAGCTCATCGGAGATTTCGTCGTAGACGGGGAGGGCTCCGGCGTTCACGATGGCCATGTCCATCCCCGCCTTGATGGCGTGGAAGAGGAAGGCCGCGTGCATGGCTTCCCGGACCCTGGGGCTTCCCCGGAAGGAGAAGGACAGGTTGCTTACTCCACCGCTGACCAGCGCGTGTGGCAGCTCTTCCTTGATCTGCTTCGTGGCTTCCAGGAACTCGATGGCGAAGCGGTCGTGCTCGGAGATTCCGGTGGCGATGGCGAAGATGTTGGGGTCGAAGATGATGTCCTCGGGGGGGAAGCCCACCTCCTCGGTGAGGATCTTGTAGGCCCGGGTACAGATGCGAACCTTTTCCTCCGCCGTCTCCGCCTGGCCGTCTTCGTCGAAGGCCATGACCACCACCGCGGCCCCGTAGCGGCGGACCTTCCGGGCCTTCTCCTTGAACTCCTCCTCCCCGTCCTTTAGAGAGATGGAGTTCACCACACCCTTCCCCTGAATCCGCTTCAGGCCCTCCTCGATGACCTCCCACTTCGACGAGTCCACCATGACCGGGACCCGGGAGATCTCCGGCTCTGCGGCCATGAGGTTGAGGAACCGGATCATGGCCGCCTTGGAGTCCAGGAGCCCTTCGTCCATGTTCACGTCCACGATCTGGGCACCACCGCGAACCTGCTCCATGGCCACTTCCAGGCCGTCGGAGTACCGCTCTTCGGTGATGAGGCGCCGGAAGCGCTTGGAGCCGGTCACGTTCGTCCGCTCCCCCACGTTCACGAAGCCCACCTCGGGGCCCACGGTGAGGGGCTCCAGCCCCGAGAGCCGACATCGGACGGGGCGCTCGGGTGTCGTCCTGGGGGGAAGGTCCGCTACGGCTTCGGCGATGGCCCGGATGTGGTCCGGAGTGCTCCCGCAGCAGCCGCCCACGATGTTCAGGAACCCCTCCTCGGCGAAGTCCCGGAGGATACGGGCCATTTCTTCCGGGGACTGGTCGTACCCTCCGAACTCGTTGGGCAGACCCGCGTTGGGGTGACAACTGGTCAGGGTCTCGCAGACAGAGGACAGCTCCTCCGCATAAGGGCGGAGCTGTTTCGCGCCCAGGGCGCAATTGAGGCCCACCGAAAAGAGGTCGCCATGTCGGATGGAGTTGTAGAACGCTTCCAGGGTCTGGCCCGAGAGGGTACGGCCGGACTGGTCCGTGATGGTTCCGGAGACCATCACTGGCACGTCTTCGTCCCCTCGGCGCTCCAGCGCTTCACGAACCGCGTAGACCGCCGCCTTGGCGTTCAGGGTGTCGAAGACGGTCTCGATCATGAGGAGATCGGCGCCCCCGTCCAAAAGCCCATCCACCTGTTCGGCGTACGTTTCGACCAGCTCGTCGAAGGTGATGTTCCGGTATCCTGGATCCTGCACGTCCGGGGAGATGGAAGCGGTCCGGTTCGTGGGGCCCAGGATTCCGCATACGAACCGGGTTCGTTCGGGGTCCTCCCGGGTGACTTCGTCCGCCGCCTCCCGGGCCAGCCGTGCCGCCTCCCGGTTCACCTCGTAGACCAGCTCCTCCAGGTCGTAGTCCTCTAACGAAACGGAGTTGGCGTTGAAGGTGTTCGTCTCCACGAGATCGGCGCCGGCCTCCAGGTACTCCCGGTGGATCTCCTTGATCACGTCGGGGCGAGTCAGGCAGAGGAGGTCGTTGGCCCCCTCGAGGGGAGCGTCGTGGTCCTTGAACCGTTCCCCGTAGAAGTCCTCCTCACCGAGCTTCCGGTCCTGGATCATGGTGCCCATGGCGCCGTCCAGGATCAGGATTCGTTCCGCGACGGCCTCGTGGAGCTTGGTCAGGCGCTGTCGCCGAGCCTGGGGGTCGTATCCTCGTGCGTCTCCCTGGGAGTCCGGAGTCATGGGATTCCTTGTCTATAGGTGATATGTGCGTAGGATATACGGGCAGCCCACCTCCCGGAGACGTTCCTTTCCGGGAAGAGCGGGTGATTCGGGGTGTGTGGCGGAATTCTGTATCGGTCGATGGAGATCCCCTGGCCCGAAGCTTACGTCCAGAGGTGGCTTTTTAGCGGTTCGGCCGAAACCGGGTCGCAAATACGCCGCAAATCACCCCGAGCCCATCCGGCTCAGTAGTATACGGTAAAGCCAAGAGGCCCCGTTGGCCACCCCCCCCCACGGAGGTGGCCCGGGACCTTCCGGCTCCCGGCCTCACGGGTTGAGCCAGTAATTCACCTTCACCATGAAGACGTTCCGGGGGGTCTGAGAGAAGAGGGTGTCCAACCCATCCCCAAGGTGGAAGGAGCCTCCGTCCATGCGTGGGTCTCGTGCCTGAGACCAGACCAGGAAGAGGGACGATCCCGGTCGGTACTCCCAGCGCACCACCAGATTGGAGCGGAAGCGCCCCATGTTGAAGTCGGGGTCGTCGAATCGGATGGGGTCGTCGGTTCCCGGAGCGGCCGCCTCGTACCGGTCGGAAGAGGTTCGTTCAGCCTCCAACTCCTGGAACCGGTGGTCGAAGCTCCTGGCCCTGGGGTCCGCCACCCTAATGAACCCGTCGTACTCTCCGGCGCTCAGGAAGGGCTGGGCGTAGAGCTGTACCGAAAGGGTCGGTGTGACGGCCAGGTCGGCTCGAAGGTTCAGCCCCACGGTGGTCTGGTCCATCCGACCGAAGACGTAGTGGTCCGTTCCGTCGGCCTGGGCCCGCTGCACCCACTGCCGGCCGTCCACGTTCCGGGTGAGGAACGGGCCCGCCTGGATCTGGGTGGATGGGGACGGACGCCAGCGGAGGTTGGGAGAGGTATGGAACCTCCACGAATCGCTGTCCCGGCGGAGGGACCAGTCGTTGCCCCAGTTGAGTTGAAGGTCACGTCGAGAGTCGGTATAAAACCCGAACCAGCCCCCGAATTCCTCTTCGGTTCGGAGGGCGGGCCCTCCCCGGAGGAGGGTGGGGGAGAGGGATGGGGCCCCTCGTCGCACCCCTCCCCAACCGCCCCATCCGTTCTGGAGCTCGAAGTTCCCGTTGATGTTCTGGGCCAGGTCTCGCCGCTCGCCGCCGAAGGTCCAGGAGGCCCAGGCGTTGGTGTAGAGAGACCAGCGGCGGAAGAGGTCGCCGCTCCGGGTCTGCTGGTAGCCCAGGAAAAGAGCCTGGGTGAAGTGGTCTGCGGCGTTCATGAAGCCCAGGTCGTTCACTTCGAATTCCGGGGAGCGCCACTGGGTGAGGGAGCCTCCTCGCCAGGGGCCTCCCCCTACCTTCACCAGGTCCAGGGCCCCGGAATGGCCCGTGAGGTGGGTCCGGGTCTCGTCCAGCGTCACGTGTCCCGCGTCCGGCCGCTGGAAGTGTCGGGCTGGGGACCGCTGGGTGCGGGTGATGGCCTCCGGGCTTCCGGCCACGTGCGAGGCCAGAAGGTAGCCCCGGGCCTGGAAGCGGTCGTCGGCGAAGCGGTGGCTGAAGTCCACGCCGCCGGCGAAGGCCCGGTCCCGGAGCTCCAGCTCCTCCGCGCTGGAGCGGTCCCGGACGGCGGAGGTGAGCACGGAGCCGAAGGTGGTTCGGCCCTGGTTCAGGTCCCGTTCCACCCGGGCCACCGCGTATCCGGCTCCAGGCTCCACGGTGTGCCGGGAGATGGGATCGTTCTCCCTGGCCACCCGGGCCTGCTCCTCCTGCGTGGCTGCCCCCAGCACACCCAGCGACCAGCCTCCCTCCGTCCGTCCGGACAGCTTGCCGGCGGTGAGGATCCGGGTTTGATCGGGACGGTCCACCCAGTCCGGGTCCCCGGACGCGGGGCCCTGTGGGGTCCGTCCGATCCTCCGGGAGTGGAAGAGGGTCTCGTTGTCCCCGTCTCCGTCCCCCAGCCCGATTCCGAATCGGAAAATGTTGGAGCCCTCGATGAAGAAGGGACGTCGCTCGGGGAAGAAGGTTTCAAACGCGGTGAGGTTCACCCGGCCCGGGTCCGCCTCCACCTGCCCGAAGTCCGGGTTCACCGTCAGGTCCAGGGTGAAGTTGCTGCTCAGCCCCAGCTTCAGGTCGGCTCCTACCTCCGCCCCCGTGGCGGTGGACTCGTGGAACGGGTTTTCCGGATCGCCGGGCTCCCGGGCGGCTCGGGCCACCGTGTAGGGTTGGATCTCGATCCTGCGGGGAGGCTCCAGTCCGTGAACCTCTTCCACGATCCCCGAGCGGGAGACCAGGGCCTGATCTTCCTGCGAGAGGGGCGCCCACGTAGAGGCCTCCTGATGGCGGGCGATTTCACGGTAGAAGTTGATGCCCCAGCTCCGAACCCCGTTTCCCGTGAAGCGGATCTGAGAGTAGGGGATCCGAAACTCTGCGGTCCATCCTTTCTCGTCCCGGTTCACCGCCACGTCCCACACGCCGTCCCACCCGTCGTCCTCCCGGGTGTCGTCGTAGATCAGGGCGTCCCGCTTCACCCCGGCGGCGTTCACCAAGAAGAGGAACCCGGTGCGTCGGTCGTGGTAGCCGTCGATGAGCACGCCCACCCAATCCGACGGGGAGTGTTGGTTCCGCCGGGTGAGCAGACCCACCACCTCCTCGGGCTCTGAGTCCCAGGCTCGGATCCCCACGTAGAGGGCGTCGTCTCCGAAGAGGAGGCGAGCCTCCGTGTCCTGCGAGGGAGGAGCCCCCTGGTCCGGCCGCCATTGAACGAAGCCGTCGGCCACCGGCACGGTCTCCCACACCGGGTCCGTAAGGGTCCCGTCCAGCGTCGGCGAGGGGCCGTTGATCCGGACGAATTCCACGGAGGGGCTGGGCCGAACCTCCGGGAGAGGGGTCAGGTCCTGGGCTTCGCCGACTCCGGGGAGGAGAAGGATTCCGGCCAGAATCATCGCGAGGGAGCTGGAAGAGCCATGTATACGCATTCGGATGCCTCGTCGTTCAAGTTCCGGGTCGGGGTTCGTCCTTCGAACCCTTGGACGAGGAGAGGGCCCATCTCGGTTTGAATTCGGCCCCGGTCTCGTGAACGACCGTTACCCGCCCACGATTCGCCCTACGGGTTCCGACGAGGCGTAGTTTCAGACTCCGGTTCGGGGGCGGGGTTCGTCAGGGGGGTCGGTGGACTTCCCACCCTCCTCTTTTCCCGCCAGAGTGCCCATCCGGTTCACGGAGGCGTGCATCTCGGCCAGCGTGGCTCGGTAGCCCTCCCAGGCGGCGGGGTCGGGGTCCTCACTTCGGGCCGCCAGTGCCGCCCGGTTGAGGGTTCGGACCCGCTGGATGAAATCGTCCACTTCCTGACGAAGCTCCACGTACTTTCGCTGGCTCGGGAGGATGGGGCTGGCGAGTTGCCAGACGCCGGCCTCGATGAGAAGGATTCCCGCCACCACGGCCAGGAGCACATGGAATCGATCCTCCAGGAGAAGGACCCCGCCGAAGGCCGTGAGCATCCCGAGGAGGGGAAGGAGGGAGTTCACCGCTTGTCGCAGGCTTCGCATGGAGTCCGGCTCCCGCTGGATGTGTATGGAGCTTCCCACGGCGGCGGGTCTTCCGTCCGTCCGCCGAGAGAGGGTTGACCCACTATATCTAGTGGTGTATACTGGCAAACGCCACTGGATTTAGTGGTGCGCGGCGAGGATTTCCACACAGGAGACCGCCTGTGGCGCGGACTTCAGGCCGTTCTCCACGGAACGAGGCGTCGTTCTCCACCCTCTTATCCACACCAAGCCCCAGGGAGTCTTCGGCATGGCCGCCCCCCCAACACCCAGCTTCGACCGCGACGTGGTTCTCTTCGACGACGTGCTCCCGGACGACCTGCCCGAAGCCCGGCTCTCGGACAATGCCCGGATCGTTCTGGCTCGCCGATACCTCAAGAAGGATGAGGAGGGCGAGCCCGTGGAGGAGGCGGAGGTCATGTTCTGGCGGGTGGCCCGGGTCATCGCCGAGGAAGACCGTCGGTACGGCGCTTCCGAGGCGGCGGTGGAAGAGCTGGCACGGCAGTTCTACGACCTCATGACGACGGGCCGGTTCGAGCCCAACTCCCCCACCCTCATGAACGCCGGCCGTCCCCTGGGGCAGCTCTCGGCGTGCTTCGTCCTTCCCGTGGAAGACTCTCTGTCCAACGGGAAGAGCGGAATCTACGACACCCTCAAGTCCATGGCGCTGGTGCACCAGTCCGGGGGAGGGACGGGGTTCTCCTTCTCCCGGCTTCGCTCCACCGGCGACACGGTGCGCTCCACCATGGGGGTGGCATCCGGCCCCGTCTCCTTCATGCGCCTCTACGACTCCAGCACCGAGGTGGTGAAGCAGGGAGGGACCCGGAGGGGGGCGAACATGGGAATCCTCCGGGTGGACCACCCGGACATCCGGGACTTCATCACCTGCAAGGACGACACCTCGCAGGTGACGAACTTCAACATCTCGGTGGCCATGACGGATGCCTTCATGGCCGCCGTCCGGGAAGGGAGGGACTACGACCTGGTGAGCCCCCGCACAGGTGAGGTAGTGGGTCGAGAGAACGCTCGGGAGATCTTCGAGATGGTGGTGGCGGGGGCCTGGAAGACGGGGGAGCCCGGTGTCTTCTTCATCGACCGGGCGAACGAGTACAACCCGGTTCCGAAGCTGGGCAGCTACGAGGCCACGAATCCCTGCGGCGAGCAGCCCCTCCTTCCCTACGACGTGTGCAACCTGGGCAGTGTGAATGTCGGGACCTTCGTGAAGGAGGACCGGGTGGGGTCGGTGCCTGCGGAGGAGGCCGTGGACTGGGATGGTCTTCGACGGGTGGTGCACCTATCAACCCACTTCCTGGACAACGTCATCGACGCGAACCGCTATCCCCTGCGGGAGATCCACGATCTCGCCCATAGCATTCGGCGGGTGGGGCTCGGGGTCATGGGCTGGGCCGACCTTCTGGTTCGGCTTCGGGTTCCGTACAACAGCGTGGAAGGGGTGGAGCTGGGTCGGAAGCTCATGGCCTTCGTGGATGAGGAGTCCAAGGTGGCATCGGAGAAGCTGGCCGAGGCTCGAGGGGTGTTCCCCGAGTGGGAGACCTCGATCTGGGGCCCGGACGAGACCTGCGCTCGCCGGCCCGAGGGGTCTCGGATCCGACCCGAGCGTCCCCTCAGAAACTGCAACCTGACCACGGTGGCGCCTACCGGGACCATTTCCATCATCGCGGGCTGCTCCAGCGGGATCGAACCCCTCTTCGCCGTGGCCTTCATGCGGAACCAGGCCGGCGTCATGATGCCCGACGTGAACCCCGACTTCGTGCGCATTGCCAAGGAGGAGGGGTGGTATTCCCAGGAGCTCATGAAGCGGATCGCCGAGGAGGGCCACATCCACTTCGACGAGGTGCCCCAGGAGGTGCAGGACGTCTTCGTCACGGCCCACGACATCACTCCCGAGTGGCATGTCCGGATGCAGGCGGCCTTCCAGGACCACACCGACTCCGCCATCTCCAAGACCACGAACTTCCCCCGGGAGGCCACGGAGGAGGATGTCCGGGAGATCTACGAGTTGGCCTTCTCGCTGGATTGTAAGGGGGTGACGGTCTACCGAGACGGCTCCCGGCCGTACCAGGTGCTTTCCACCGGGAAGACGGGGAAGGAGGAGGCCGGCGCCTCCCCCGCGTGGTCGGAGGAGAAAGCGGAGCTGGAGCAGTCCCTTGCCGATGCCCGGGAGGAGGCTCACCGCCTCCGGGTGGAGCTGGAGGCCCGGGACCGGGAGCGGGAGGAGCAGGACGAGGTGGCCCGGGCCAGCCGTCACAAGCGGCAAAGGCCCGCCGTGCTCCGGGGCCGGACCATGAAGACGAACTCGCCGCTGGGGGATCTCTACGTCACCATCAACGAGGACGAGTCCGGACGGCCCTTCGAGGTGTTTTGCACCCTGGGGAAGGCCGGCGGGGCGGCCATGGCGGACTCGGAAGCCATCGGTCGGCTGGCCTCTCTGGCACTCCGCTCCGGGATCCCCATTACCGCCGTCCGGGATCAGCTCCGGGGCATCTCCTGCGACCGGGCGGTGGGGATCGGTCCCAACAAGGTCCTCTCCGCCCCGGACGCGGTAGCCCAGGCCATCGACCGCTACCTGGAGGAGAAGGAGGGGGTCCAGGAAGAGCTGCCCATCAGCGCCACGGGAGGCCCCGCTCGGGGGGGCGCCGCCCC